>NZ_JBHXAG010000021.1:0-141252 GCF_042726555.1 Streptomyces sp. NPDC060232
ACGGGGAGGGGTGTCCCCGCAGGACGAGCGCGCAACCACCGAGCACAACCGAGAAGGCTAGTCACGCGCGAGCCGAGGAGACACCCCTGCCCGGCCCCGCGACCGGCCCGCACCACTCCAGCCCCGCCGGCGTTTGAGGCGCGGGGTCTGGGGCAGCGCCCCAGCACACCGGCCCGGCAGGGCGAAGATCCGGGTCCGGGGCGTGCTCCGGGCTGCTACCCGCCGCGGGAGCGGAAGGGCGAAGATCCGGGCCCGGGACGCGACCCGGACTGCCACCCGCCGCGGGAGCGGATGGGCCGAGCGGGCGCCCACGCCGCGCTTTCGAGTGACAACGCCGCACGGCCTCGGCCGCGGCCGCCCCGCCGTGGCCGAGCATCGCAGGCGGCCGGTCGCTCCGGTCACCAGCCGCCGACCAGGCCGGGCACCGCGACCGCGGCGGCTCCGGGCCGCCGCCGGGAGACCACGTGTACGTCCTGCTCGTCGCGAGCGCGTTCAACAGCCTCACCCAGCGAGTCCACGCCGAACTGCGCGACCACGGCCACCGGGTGGCGGTCGAACTGGCCGCGCCCGGCGCCCCGCTGGCCGACACCGTACGCCGGCACCACCCCGACCTCGTCCTCGCACCGATGCTGCGCACCGCCATCCCCGAGGAGGTCTGGGCCGCGTACACCTGCCTCGTCGTCCACCCGGGACCCGTCGGCGACCGGGGCCCCTCCTCCCTCGACCGCGCCGTCCAAGGCGGCGAGACCCGATGGGGCGTCACGGTCCTCCAGGCCAACGCCGAGATGGACGCCGGAGACGTCTGGGCCACCGCCGACTGCCCGGTGCCACCCGTCGGCAAGAGCGACCTCTACCGCGGCGAGATCGCCGACGCCGCGCTGGAGGCCGTCCTGCTCGCCGTGGAGCGCTTCGCCTCCGGGGCGTACGTCCCGCGCCCCCAGGAAGGCGGCCTGGCCCGGCCGCTCATGCGCCAGGACGAGCGCCGTATCGACTGGGAGGCGGACACCACCGAGCGCGTCCTGCGGGTCCTGCGCGCCGCCGACTCGCAGCCCGGCGTACGCGACCACCTGCTCGGAGGCGAGTGGTACCTGCACGGCGGACACCGCGAGGACGACCTGCGCGGCCGCCCCGGCGAACTGCTCGCCACCCGGGCCGGCGCCGTCTGCCGGGCCACGGCCGACGGGGCCGTCTGGATCCCGGAGCTGCGCGCCCCCCGGACGCCGGACGCGCCGCCCACCCCCAGGCTCCCCGCCACGCTCGCCCTCGCGGACCGGCTGCCCCCGCTCCCCGAACTCCCCGCCCCGCCGGACAGCGGCCCGAACCGCCCCACCTGGTCCGACATCGGTTACCACGAGGAGGGCCAGACCGGCTTCCTGACGTTCTCCTTCCCCGGCGGCGCGATGAGCACCTCGCACTGCCGCCGCCTGCTGGAGGCGTACCGGACCGCCTGCGCCCGCCCCACCACCGTCCTGGTCCTGGGCGGCGGCCGCGACTTCTTCTCCAACGGCATCCACCTGGGCGTCATCGAGGCCGCCGACGACCCCGCCGAGGAGTCCTGGGCCAACATCAACGCCATGGACGACCTGGTCGAGGCCGTGCTCACCACCACCGACCGCCTCGTGGTCAGCGCCCTCGGCGGCAACGCCGCCGCCGGCGGCGCCATGCTCGCCCTCGCCGCCGACGAGGTCTGGTGCCGCTCCGGCGTCGTCCTGAACCCGCACTACCGCCTGATGGGGCTGTACGGCTCCGAGTACTGGACATACACCCTGCCGTGCCGTGTCGGCTCCAGCCTGGCGGTGCGCCTCACCTCCGAGGCGCTGCCGCTGGGGGCCGCCGCCGCGCACCGGCTGGGACTGGTCGACCGCACGGTCTCCTGCGCACCCGGGGACTTCCCCGGCGAGACGCAGCACCTCGCGGTCCGGCTCGCCGCCCTGCCCGCCACCGGGTCCCGGATCGCCGCGAAGAAGGCCGCCCGCGAGCTCCACGAGGCGCGCCGCCCGCTGGCCGCCTACCGGGCCGCCGAGCTGGCGCGGATGCGGCGGACCTTCTTCGACCCGGATGCCTCCTACCACGCCCTGCGCCGCGCCTTCGTACGCAAGGAGCGCCCCGCTAGCACCCCGCCCCACCTCACCCGCGCCGCCGCCGACCGGCGCGGCGTCACTGGACTGGCCGTACCAGACGCGGCGCCCGGCCCCGGCAGCTGTTAGCAAGAAACGTGGGGCTGAGGCAGACCGCCTCCCGACCCCCTCACACCCAGATCCCCTCCCCGAGGAGGCAGCGCATGGCCGCAGTGACGAAGGACCCGGTCGAAGACCCCGTCATCCACATCCTCTGGATCAACGCGGGTCTGAGCTGCGACGGCGACTCCGTGTCCCTGACGGCGGCGATGCAGCCGAGCATCGAGGAGATCGTCACCGGCGCTCTGCCGGGTCTCCCCAAGATCGCCGTGCACTGGCCCCTGATCGACTTCGAATGCGGTCCGGTCGGCGGCGCGGACACCTTCATCGAGTGGTTCTTCAAGGGCGAGCGCGGCGAGATCGACCCGTTCGTCCTGGTCGTCGAGGGCTCGATCCCCAACGAGTCCATCAAGCCCGAGGGCTACTGGTGCGGGTTCGGCGACGACCCGGCCACCGGACAGCCCATCACCACCAGCGAGTGGATCGACCGGCTGGCCCCCAAGGCCCTCGCCGTCGTCGCCATCGGCACCTGCGCCACGTACGGCGGCATCCACGCGATGGAGGGCAACCCGACCGGTGCCATGGGCGTGCCCGACTACCTGGGCTGGGAGTGGAAGTCGCAGGCCGGCATCCCCATCGTGTGCGTGCCCGGCTGCCCCATCCAGCCGGACAACTTCTCCGAGACCCTGACCTACCTGCTCTACCAGGCGGCGGGCTCGGCCCCGATGATCCCCCTCGACGACAAGCTGCGCCCCACCTGGCTGTTCGGCGCGACCGTGCACGAGGGCTGCGACCGCGCCGGCTACTACGAGCAGGGCCAGTTCGCCAACACCTACGACTCCCCGAAGTGCCTGGTCAAACTGGGCTGCTGGGGACCCGTCGTGAAGTGCAACGTCCCCAAGCGCGGCTGGATGAACGGCATCGGCGGCTGCCCCAACGTCGGCGGCATCTGCATCGCCTGCACCATGCCGGGCTTCCCCGACAAGTTCATGCCCTTCATGGACGAGCCCCCCGGCGCGAAGGTCTCCGTCACCGCGAGCGGGGCGTACGGGGCCCTGGTCCGCAAGCTCCGGTCGGTCACCGCCCACACCGTGGACGAGGAGCCGAAGTGGCGGCGGGCCGGCCGCAGCCTCACCACGGGCTACCGCCCGCCCTGGTGACGGCCCTGCTCCCCCCACCCTCCCCGCAGACACGCCCCGAACGCACCGAAGAAGGGTCACGGCAGACACGATGGCAGCGAACACGAAGGCGGCCGGCGACGGCAGCGGCCTGGTGGAGATGGCCTGGGATCCGATCACCCGGATCGTCGGCAGTCTCGGCATCCACACGAAGATCGACTTCAAGCAGAAGCGGGTCGCGGAGTGCTACAGCACCTCGTCGGTCTTCCGCGGCTACAGCGTCTTCATGCGCGGGAAGGACCCCCGCGACGCGCACTTCATCACCAGCCGCATCTGCGGCATCTGCGGCGACAACCACGCCACCTGCTCCGTCTACGCGCAGAACATGGCCTACGGCGTGAAGCCGCCGCACCTCGGCGAGTGGATCATCAACCTGGGCGAGTCCGCGGAGTACATGTTCGACCACAACATCTTCCAGGAGAACCTGGTCGGGGTCGACTACTGCGAGAAGATGGTCCGCGAGACCAACCCCGGCGTCCTGGAACTGGCCGAGCGCACCGAGGCCCCCCACGCCGGCGACCACGGCTACCGCACCATCGCCGACATCATGCGCTCCCTCAACCCCATCGAGGGCGAGTTCTACCGAGAGGCCCTCCAGGTCAGCCGGTACACGCGCGAGATGTTCTGCCTGATGGAGGGGCGCCACGTGCACCCCTCCACGCTCTACCCGGGCGGCGTCGGCACCGTCGCCTCCGTCCAGCTCTTCACGGACTACATGAGCCGCCTCATGCGGTACGTCGAGTTCATGAAGCGCGTCGTCCCGCTCCACGACGACCTCTTCGACTTCTTCTACGAAGCCCTGCCCGGCTACGAGGAGGTCGGCCGCCGCCGGGTGCTGCTCGGCTGCTGGGGCGCCCTCAACGACCCCGAGCACTGCGACTTCACCTACGCCAACATGACCGACTGGGGACGGAAGATGTTCGTCACCCCGGGCGTCGTCGTCGACGGCAAACTCGTCACCAACGACCTCACGCAGATCAACCTTGGCATCCGCATCCTGCTCGGCAGCTCGTACTACGACGACTGGGAGGGCAAGGAGCAGTTCGTCACGCACGACCCGCTCGGCAACCCCGTCGACCCCCGCCACCCGTGGAACCAGCACACCATCCCGGCCCCGCAGAAGCGCAACTTCGACGACAAGTACAGCTGGGTGATGTCGCCCCGCTGGTTCGACGGCAAGGACCACCTCGCCCTCGACACCGGCGGCGGCCCCATCGCCCGCCTGTGGTCCACGGCCCTCTCCGGCCTCGTCGACGTCGGCTACGTCCAGGCCACCGGGCACAGCGTCGTCATCAACCTGCCCCGCACGATGACCAAGCCCGAGACCCGCTTCGAGTGGAAGATCCCGAAGTGGAGCAACGCGCTGGAGCGCAACCGCGCCCGCACGTACTTCCAGGCGTACGCGGCCGGTATCGCCCTGCACTGCGCCGAGAAGGGCCTCGCCGAGGTCCGCGCCGGCCGCACCCAGACCTGGGAGAAGTTCGAGGTGCCGGACGAGTCCATCGGCGTCGGCTTCACCGAGGCCGTACGGGGCGTCCTCTCGCACCACATGGTCATCCGCGACGGCAAGATCGCCAACTACCACCCCTACCCGCCGACTCCGTGGAACGCCAGCACCCGCGACACCTTCGGCACGCCCGGACCGTACGAGGACGCCGTGCAGAACACCCCGATCTTCGAGGAGAACACCCCGGAGAACTTCAAGGGCATCGACATCATGCGCGCCGTGCGCAGCTTCGACCCCTGTCTGCCCTGCGGCGTCCACATGTACGTCGGCGGCGGCAAGACCGTGAAGACCATGCACGTCCCCACCGGCCTGAGCGGACTGGGCGGATGAGCGCGGCCGTCGACGCCCGGGAGGCGGGCCGCCGCGTCGAGGAGGTACTCGACCGGCTGGCCGCCACCGGGAACCGCGAGGCGTGCGAGGCCGCCGAGGAACTCGTGCGGGTACTCATGGAGTTCTACGGCGCCGGACTCGCCCGGATCGCGGCGAAGCTGGGGGACGGCCCGCTGGCGGCCGCCGCGGACGACGAACTCGTGGCGAGCCTGCTCTCCCTGCACGGCCTGCACCCCGAGGACGTGCACACCCGGATCGCCCGCGCCCTGGCCGGCGCGCCCGACCCGGTGGAGCTGCGCGGCTTCGACGAGGCCACCGGTGTCCTGCGGCTGCGCCCCGCGGCCGCCCCCACCGGCTGCGGCTGCGGCCCCGGCGGAGCGGAAAGCGCCCGGCGGACGCTGGAGGACACCCTCGCCTGCTTCGCCCCCGAGGTGACGAGCGTGGAGATGGAGCCCGCCCCGGACCCGCAGCCCGCGCTGCTGCAGATCGGCACCCGGCCGCACAGCCCGGCGCGGGTGTCGTGAGCGGGCCCGCCGCCCGTCCGCAGGGACCGCGCGGGCTACGCCGTTTCGCCGGCCCGCGCCCGCCCCGGCCCGAGACCTGCGAGCTGTGCGGGGTGGCGGTGCCGGCCGGGCACCGCCACCTGGTGGAGACCGAGAAGCGGACACTGGTCTGCGCCTGCACCGCCTGCTCCCTGCTCTTCGACCGCCCCGGCACCCGGACCGGCCGCTACCGGGCGGTCCCCGACCGCTACCTGGCCGACCCGGAGCACCGGCTCGACGACGGGGTGTGGGAACGGCTCCAGATCCCCGTCGGCGTCGCCTTCTTCTTCCGCAACGCCGCGCTGGACCGGCTCGTCGCGCTCTACCCCAGCCCGGCCGGGGCGACCGAGAGCGAACTCGATCCGCAGACCTGGCAGCAGGTCCTCGACGGCGGGCCGCTGGCCGCCCTGCTCGAACCCGACACCGAAGCGCTGCTCGTGCACCGCTGGGAGGGCCGCTCCGGCTGCTACCTGGTGCCCATCGACGCCTGCTACGAACTGGTGGGCCGGATGCGGATGCTGTGGCAGGGCTTCGACGGAGGGGCCGAGGCGCGGGCCGCACTCGGTGCCTTCTTCGACGACGTCGAACGGCGGGCCAAGCCCGTCGCGCCCGCGGGGGACCGGTCATGACGGGCTTCGACTTCTCCTGCACCGGCGTGCGGGCCGACCCGTACGCCGCCGGCCCCACGCTCGTCTTGCGGCTGCGGATCACCGCCGACCCGGACACCCGCGTGCACGCCCTCGCCCTGCGCTGCCAGATCCGCATCGAACCGGCCCGGCGCGGCTACGGCCCCGCCGAGGCGGAGGGCCTCGCGGACCTGTTCGGTGAACGCTCCCGGTGGGGCACCACGCTCCAGCCCGTGCAGTTCGCCCAGGTGCCGGTCATGGTGCCCGGCTTCACCGGGGAGACCGAGACGGACCTCGTCGTGCCCTGCACCTACGACATGGACATCGCCGGGACCCGCTACTTCGAAGCACTCCAGGACGGCGAAGTACCGCTGCTGATGCTGTTCTCCGGCACCGCCTTCACCGGCGAAGCCGGCTTCCGGGTCGAGCCGGTGCCCTGGGACCGCGAAGCCTCGTACCGGATGCCCGTGGCCGTCTGGCGCGAGATGGTCGAGCAGCACTTCCCCGGCTGCGGCTGGCTGCGGCTGCCCCGCGACACCATGGCCGAGCTGCTCGCCTACCGCTCCCGCCACGCCCTCGCCTCCTGGGAGGCGACCGTACGCGCCCTGCTGGACGCGGCCGATCCCGCGCAGCCGCCCCCGCCCGGGGCCGTCCGGCTGCACGCGCTGCGCCCGCGCCTCACCGAGAGGACGGCTCCGTGACCGCGACCGACGGCTCCGTGACCGCGACCGGGTCCGCCGTGGCGACGAGGGCCACCGCGGACCCGCGCTTCGCCGCCGCCCGACAGGTGGCCGAGGCCGTCCTCCTGGAGGGGTACGTCCTCTACCCGTACCGTGCCTCCGCGGCCAAGAACCGGCTGCGCTGGCAGTTCGGGGTCCTCGTACCCCCCGCGTGGGGCCCCGCCCACGGCGAGCACGCCTTCCAGCAGACCGAGGTCCTGATGGAGCCGAAGGGCGACGCGACGCTCGCTCTGGAGCTGCGCTTCCTGCACGCGCAGCGGCGTACCGTCCAGCAGGCCCTGGACGGCGGGGGCTTCGCCGAGGTCGACGAGCTGCACCTGCCCGACCGGGTCCTCGTACCCTGGGACGAAGGAACCGAAGAGCGCGTCGAACTGACCCTCCCGGTGGCGGAGTTGACCGGTGAGGGCATCACCCTCCCCTTCACCCGCCCCGCCCGCGACGACATCGAGACCGTCCTCGGTGCCGACGGGCGGACGGCGGGCCGGCTGGTCCGCCGCACGGAGGAGATCGAGGGCCTGCTGCGGCTGCGCGCCGTGGAACTCGACGGCGCCTACCGGGTGTTCAGACTCACGGCCGTCGTGGAGAACAACAGCCCGTGGACCCCCGGAGCCGGGTCCGGAGCCGCAGTGGGATCCGATGCCGTCGCCGCCGACCGGGGGGCGGCCCTGCCCCGCTCGCTGGTCGCCGCCCACCTCCTGCTGGGCCTCGACTCCGGCTCCTTCCTGTCCATGACCGACCCGCCCGAGTGGGCCCGGGAGGCCGTAGCCGCCTGCGAGAACCTCCACACCTGGCCGGTGCTCGCGGGCGAGGCGGGCGGCGCCGACGTGGTCCTGTCCTCCCCGATCATCCTGGAGGACCACCCGGCCATCGCGCCCGAGAGCGCGGGCGCCATGTACGACGCCACGGAGATCGACGAGATCCTCGCCCTGCGCACGGCGGCCCTGACCGACCAGGAGAAGCGCGAGGCGCGCGGCACCGACGCCCGGGCGGCCGCCGTCATCGACCTCGCCGACTCCCTGCCCCCCGAGGTGCTGGAGCGCCTGCACGGCGCCGTACGCTCCCTGCGGGAGGTCACCGGCCCGGACGGACCGGAGCAGATCACCGAAATCCCCGCCGAGGAAGCGGTGTTCAGGCCGGACACCCCCTGGTGGGACCCGGCCGGCGCGGACACCGCCGACCCGGCCCGCGACCGGATCACCGTCGACGGCGCCCCCGTCGGCCCGGGCAGCCGTGTCCTGCTCCGCCCCGGACCGCGCCGCACCGACGCCCAGGACCTCTTCCTCCACGGCCGCGCGGCCCTGGTCGAAGCCGTGCTCCACGACGTCGACGGGGGAGTGCACCTCGCCGTCACGGTCGAGGACGACCCCGGCGCGGACATCCGGCGCGAACAGGGCCGCTTCCTCTACTTCCAGCCCGACGAGGTCACCCTGCTGGAGGACGCGTGAACCCCAAGGTCCTGATCGCCGGCATCGGCAACGTCTTCCTCGGCGACGACGGCTTCGGCGTGGAGACCGTACGGGCCCTGTCCGCGCACCGGCTGCCCGACGGGGTGGAGGTGGTGGACTTCGGCGTCCGCGGGGTCCACCTCGCCTACCAGCTCCTCGACGGCTACGACACCCTCGTGCTGGTCGACGCCACCGCCCGTGGCGGCGCCCCGGGCACGCTCTACCTCATCGAGGCGGAGGCGGGCGCGAGCACGGCCGCGGGCGACGGCCCGCAGGCCGCCGGCCCCGGCGAGGGGCCCGTCCTCGACGGCCACCACATGTCGCCCGACACCGTCCTCGCGCTCCTGGACGCCCTGTGCGCCGGAACCGGCGCCACCCCGCCGCGGCGCACGCTGGTCCTCGGCTGCGAACCGGCCTGCGTCGAGGAGGGGATCGGGCTGAGCGCCCCCGTCGCCGCCGCCGTACCCGAAGCCGTCCGCATGGCCCTGGACCTGCTCGACCCTCCGGCCCCCGACGAAGCCGGCGCACCTTGCCGCGAACTGAGGAGAACCCCATGAAGAAGGCCGTCATCAGCGGGGCCGCCCTCGCTGCCCTCGCCACCCTCGCCGCCGTCATGCAGGTCTTCCCCGACATCAGGCGCTACCTGCGCATGCGCCGGATGTGATCCCCAGCCGCCGCACCCCCTCCGCCGAACGGCGTACGGGGGGTGCGGCGCACCGGCGTGCCCGACCGCCGCACCCCCGTCCCACCGGTGTAATGAGCCCGGCAGGACGGAGTCCGATGCACGAGATGTCGATCGCCATGGCCGTCGTGGGCCAGGTGGAGGAAGCCGCCAGGGCGGGCGGCGCGCACGCCGTCACGTCCGTACGGCTCCAGGTGGGCGAGCTGGCGGGCGTGGTGCCCGACGCGCTGGCCTTCTGCTTCGAACTGGCCTGCGCCGGAACCGTTCTCGACGGCGCGGAGCTCATCACCGAGTCCGTGGCGGCCCGCGCCCGCTGCGGGACCTGCCCCGGCAGCTGGGCCGTCGGGATGCCCCCCGAGCTGTGCTGCCCCGGCTGCGGACGGGCCACGGATGTCGAACTGCTGTCGGGGCGCGAGCTGGAGATCCTCAGCGTCCGCTGGGAAGACGGCACCGCCGGCGCCCGTACCCGCGAACCGATTCCCTAGGAGGCCTGAACCATGTGCCGAGTGGTCGATCTGCGGCAGGCGGTACTCGCCAAGAACGACGGCGTCGCCCAGGCCCTGCGCGACGAACTCACCGCCCGCGGAACGACGGTGGTCAACCTGCTCTCCAGCCCCGGCAGCGGGAAGACCGCGCTCCTGGAGCGCGAACTGCTCCTGGCGCGTGAACGGTCGGTACCGGTCGCCGCGCTCACGGCGGACCTGGCCACCGAGAACGACGCGCTGCGGCTGGCCCGTTCGGGCGTACCCGTCAAGCAGGTGCTCACGGACGGGCTGTGCCACCTGGAGGCCGGGATGCTCGGCCGGCACCTGGACGGCTGGCTGCCCGAGGACACCCGGTTGCTCTTCGTGGAGAACGTGGGCAATCTGGTCTGCCCGGCCGGCTATGACCTGGGGGAGTCGCTGCGGGTGGTGCTCGCCTCGGTGACCGAGGGCGAGGACAAGCCGCTGAAGTACCCGACCGCCTTCGGGCTGGCGCAGCTGGTGGTCGTCACCAAGACCGACATCGCGCAGGCCGTCGAATTCGACGAGGCCGCCTTCCGCGCCAACGTCGAGCGGGTCAATCCCGGCGTGGAGATCGTCATGACCTCGGCCCGCAAGGGCGAGGGCCTGGGCCTCCTGCTGGACCGGGCGCTGGCGGCGGGGACGGGAACCGGGACGCACACCCCGGTGATGGCCCGTCGGCAGCAGGAGACCGGCCACCATCACGGGCACGGGCACGATGACGGTCACGGCCACGAGCACGGGCAGGGCCACGATGACGGCCACGGTCACCTGCACGATCACGGCCACGATCACGGCTCCGACCAGCATCACCACCACGGGCCCGGCCCCACGCACGACCGCGCTCCCGCCCACGGCGCCGAGCACGACCGCGCTCCCGCCCACGGCGCCGAGCACGACCGCGCTCCCGCCCACGGCGCCGAGCACGACCGCGCCCCCGCCCACGGCGCCGAGCCCGGCCACGGCCACGACCGCCGGCCCCCGCACGTCCAGCCCGCCGCGCAGACCCGCTGATGGAGCCGGTGCAGCGCCGCAGGGTCACCGTCCGCGGCGTGGTCCAGGGCGTCGGCTTCCGCCCCTACGTCTACACGCGCGCGATCGGACTCGGCCTCGCCGGGCACGTCACCAACACCCCCGAGGGCGTCGTCGCGGAGGTCGAAGGCGCCCCGGCCGCCGTCTCGCGGTTCTGCGAGCACCTCGCGGCGGACGCGCCGCCACTGGCCGTCGTGGACGCCGTCGACCACCACGAGGTCCCCGTCGCGGGCGGCGCCGGATTCACGATCATCGCCTCGCGGAGCGGCGGCCCCGCCCGGACGCTCGTCTCCCCGGACGTGGCCACCTGCGCCGACTGCCTCGCCGAACTCGCCGATCCGGCCGACCGGCGCCACCGGCACCCGTTCATCACCTGCACCCACTGCGGGCCGCGGTTCACCATCGTCACCGGGCTGCCCTACGACCGCGCGCACACCACCATGGCCCGCTTCCCCATGTGCCCCGACTGCGCCCGCGAGTACGGCGACCCCGCCGACCGCCGCTTCCACGCACAGCCGGTCGCCTGCCCGGCCTGCGGCCCCCGGCTGGCCCTGCTCACCGGGCGGCCTCCCCGCGAGAGCACCGACGGCGGCGCCGATCCGATCGCCGCGGCCCGCCGGCTCCTCACGGCCGGGGCGATCCTCGCCGTCAAGGGGCTCGGCGGCTACCACCTCGCCTGCGACGCCACCCACCCGGGCGCCGTGGCCGAGCTGCGCCGCCGCAAGGCCCGCGGCGACAAGCCCTTCGCCCTGATGGCCCGCTGCATCGGCGACGCCGAGCGGCTCGCGCACATCGGCCCCGAGGAACGCGCCCTGCTGCAAGGCGGCGTACGGCCCATCGTGCTGCTGCGCCGCCGCGACGGCCGCGCCGGGACGGCCCCCGCAGGCCCCGCCGGCGCGCCCGGCGCCGTACTCGCCGACGGCGTGGCCCCGCGCTGTCCCGACCTCGGCGTGATGCTCCCGTACACCCCCGTCCACCACCTGCTCCTCGGGCTGCCCGGCGACCCGCCGGGCCCCCGGCTGCTCGTCATGACCAGCGGGAACCTCGCGGGAGAGCCCATCGTCACCGACGACGGCGAGGCCCTGGAGCGGCTCGCCGGCCTCGCCGACGCCTGGCTCACCCACGACCGCCCCATCCACGTGCCGTGCGACGACTCCGTGGTGCGGGTCTGCGACGGCGAGACGCTGACCGTACGCCGCGCCCGCGGCTACGCCCCGCTGCCGATGGACCTGCCGGTGCCGGTCCCCGCGACCCTCGCCGCGGGCGGAGACCTGAAGAACACCTTCTGCCTCGGCGAGGGCCGCCGGGCCTGGCTGTCCGCCCACATCGGCGACATGGGCGACCTCGCCACCCAGTACGCCCTCGAACGCGCCGAGCGCCAGCTGGAGTCCATCACCGGCGTCAGCCCCGGCCTCGTCGCGGCGGACCGGCACCCGGGCTACCGCTCCGCCCAGTGGGCGCGGCGCGCCGCCGGATCCCGGCCGCTCGTCCGCGTCCAGCACCACCACGCGCACATCGCCTCAGCCATGGCGGAACACGGCCTGGACGGCGAACGCCCGGTGATCGGCGTCGCCTTCGACGGCACCGGCTACGGCGACGACGGCGCGGTGTGGGGCGGCGAGGTCCTCCTCGCCGACTATGCCGGGTATGCGCGCTTCGCCCACCTCGGCTACGTGCCGCTGCCGGGCGGTGACGCCGCCGTGCACCGCCCCTACCGGATGGCCCTGGCCCATCTGCGGGCGGCCGGCCTGGCCCGCACCCCGGACCTGCCCTGTGTCGCCGCCTGCCAGGACGATGAACTACGCGTACTGGAGCGCCAGTTGGAGCGCGGCCTGAACTGTGTCCCGACCTCCAGCATGGGGCGGCTCTTCGACGCCGTGTCCTCGCTGGCAGGCGTCTGCCACCACGCCGGCTACGAGGCCCAGGCGGCGATCGAACTGGAGGCGGCGGCCCTCGGCGCGAGCGGAACGGGTCCCGACTACGCCTTCGGGCTGCGCGTCCCGCCACACCCCGCCGCAGGCCCGTCCACCGCAGGCCCCGCCACCGCCGGGCCGGGCGCATCCGTACCGGCCCCCTCCGTACAGGTTCCATCCGCACCGGTCGTCGCAGACCCGGCGCCGATGCTCGCGGCCGTCGTGGCCGACGTACGCGCGGGCACCGACCCGGGGCTGATCGCCGCCGGCTTCCACGCCTGCGTCACCGCCCTCGTCGCCGAGCTCTGCGGGCTCGCGCGCGAGCGGCACGGCCTGGACACCGTCGCGCTGACCGGCGGCGTCTTCGCCAACACCCTGCTGTCCTCGGCGTGTGCCCGCACCCTGCGGGCATCGGGGTTCACCGTCCTGCGTCACGGCCGGGTCCCCCCGAACGACGGCGGGTTGTCCCTCGGCCAGCTCATGGTGGCGGCGGCCGCCACCCCGGAGCACCACCCACAGCAAGGAGAAGCCCATGTGCCTGGCGGTACCCGGCAGAGTGCTTGACATCGGGGAGAAGGACGGCACCCGCATGGCTACCGTCGACTTCGGCGGCGTGCAGAAGGAGGTGTGCCTGGAGTACCTGCCCGACCTCCAGGTCGGCGAGTACGCCATCGTCCACGTCGGGTTCGCCCTCCAGCGCCTCGACGAGGAGTCGGCCCGGCAGACCCTCGCGCTCTTCGAGGAACTCGGCATGCTCCAGGAGGAGTTCGGCGACCCGTGGGAGCAGGCGGCCCTCCAGGCCGGCGCCGACACCCCCTGGCCCTTCGCCGACGGGCCGGACGCGGGAGAGGTCACCACACCCGAGGTAGCCCAGGAAGGCCGGCAGTGAAGTACATCGAAGAGTTCCAGGACCCCGCCCTCGCGCGCCGGCTGCTCGACGACATCCACGCCACCGTCACCCGCCCGTGGGCCCTGATGGAGGTGTGCGGCGGCCAGACCCACACCATCATCCGGCACGGCATCGACCAACTCCTGCCCGACCAGGTCGAGTTGATCCACGGACCGGGCTGCCCGGTGTGCGTCACCCCGCTGGAGGTCATCGACAAGGCGCTGGAGATCGCCTCCCGACCCGACGTGATCTTCTGCTCCTTCGGGGACATGCTCCGGGTGCCCGGCACCGGCCGCGACCTGTTCCAGGTGCGCAGCGAGGGCGGCGACGTACGCGTCGTCTACTCCCCGCTCGACGCGCTGCGCATCGCCCAGGAGAACCCGCAGCGCCAGGTGGTGTTCTTCGGCATCGGCTTCGAGACCACCGCGCCGCCCAACGCCATGACGGTCCACCAGGCGAAGAGGCTCGGCATCCGCAACTTCAGCCTGCTGGTCTCCCACGTCCGGGTGCCCCCGGCCATCGAGGCGATCATGCGGTCGCCGAGCTGCCGCGTCCAGGGCTTCCTGGCCGCCGGGCACGTCTGCAGCGTGATGGGCGTGAGCGAGTACCCCGAACTGGCCGCCCGCCACCGCGTACCCATCGTCGTCACGGGATTCGAGCCGCTGGACATCCTGGAGGGCGTGCGCCGGGCCGTGCGGCAGCTGGAACGCGGCGAGCACACCGTCGACAACGCCTACGCGCGCGCCGTCCGCCCGGAGGGCAACCCGGCGGCCCTCGCCATGCTGGAGGACGTCTTCGAGGTCACCGACCGGGCGTGGCGCGGCATCGGCGTCATCCCGGACAGCGGGTGGCGGCTGTCCGCCCGCTACCGCGACTTCGACGCCGAACACCGCTTCTCGGTCGACGGCATCAACACCGAGGAGCCGGCGGAGTGCCGTAGCGGCGAGGTGCTCCAGGGGCTGCTGAAACCGCACGAGTGCGAGGCCTTCGGCACCCTGTGCACCCCGCGCAGCCCGCTCGGCGCCACCATGGTCTCCAGCGAGGGGGCCTGCGCCGCGTACTACCTCTACCGGCGGCTGGAGCTGAAGACCGTGCCGGTCGCCGCGACCACCCCGCAGGAGGCGAGCCCCGTTGTCTGACGCCGGTACCACCCTCGACATCACGGGCTGGACCTGCCCGGCGCCGCTGCGCGACCGCCCGCGCGTGGTGATGGGCCACGGAGGCGGTGGCGCACTCTCCGCCGAGCTGGTCCAGCACCTGTTCGCCCCCGCCTTCGGCGGTGACGTACTGGCCCAGCTGGGAGACTCGGCGGCCGTCTGTCTCGGGGGCGTCCGGCTGGCCTTCTCCACCGACTCGTACGTGGTGCGCCCGCTGTTCTTCCCGGGCGGCGGCATCGGCGACCTCGCGGTCAACGGCACCGTCAACGACCTGGCCATGAGCGGAGCGCGCGCGGCGTACCTGTCCTGCGGCTTCATCCTGGAGGAGGGCGTGGAGATGTCCGTGGTGGCGCGGGTCGCCGAGACCATGGGCGCCGCCGCACGGACGGCGGGCGTGGAGATCGCGACCGGCGACACCAAGGTCGTCGAGTCGGGCCACGGCGACGGCGTCTACATCAACACCGCCGGCATCGGGATCATCCCCGACGGTGTGGACCTGCGTCCCCAGCGGGTCGTGCCGGGGGACGTCGTGATCGTCAGCGGTGAGATCGGACTCCACGGAGTGGCGATCATGAGCGTCCGGGAGGGCCTGGAGTTCGGCGTGGACGTCGAGAGCGACTGCGCGGCCCTCGGCGGTCTCGTACAGAGCATGCTCGCCGTCACCCCCGACCTGCACGTCCTGCGCGACCCCACCCGGGGCGGTCTCGCCGCCTCGCTGAACGAGATCGCGGCCGCCTCGGGTACCGGTGTCGTGATCCAGGAGCGGGGTGTCCCGGTCCCCGCGGCCGTCGCCAACGCCTGCGCGATCCTCGGCCTCGATCCGCTGTACGTCGCGAACGAGGGCAAGCTGGTCGCGTTCGTACCGCGCGAGCACGCCGACGCCGTACTGGACGCCATGCGCGCCCACCCGCTGGGCCGCGGCGCGGCCGTGATCGGCGAGGCGGTGGAAGACCACCCGGGCATGGTGGTGGCCCGTACGGCCCTCGGCGGCACACGGGTGGTCGACCTGCCGCTCGGCGAGCAGCTGCCGCGCATCTGCTGACGGGTGCTGACGGGCCGCCCTGGGTGGGCAGGGCCACGCGGGCGGGACCCTCAGCGGTCGTCCCGCATGTCGTCCAGGTCCTGCTCGTCCAGCTCCCGCATCACGTCCCGCATGGTCGCGTCCTCCCGGCCCCGTTCGTGCGCGATCTCGTCGGGGGTGCGCGGCCGGCCGCCGGTCCTCATCCGCTCCGGCTCCGGCGACCGTCCGCGGATCCGCTCGTCGCGCTCCCGGCCCGGCGTACGGCCCGCGCCCCGCGTGCCGTCGCCCGTGGTGCCGTCGCCCCTGGTTCCATCGCCTTTGGTGCTGGCGCCGCTCATGACCGCTCACACTCCTTCCGTGCGTGCCGGTCCCTGCACTGCGGCTACCCCTCCGGCGCCGCCCAAACGCGGTCGCCGCCGCGTCGGCGGCGGCCGTTGCCGGCGCGGCCGGACGGGCAGACCCCGGGGGCGACGGGGACCAGGCGCGCCGAGGCGGTGATCAGCATGGTCAGACCGGTGTGGACCGGCGTACTGAGCTTCGAGCTGGTCAGCTCTCTCAACTAGCTAGTGCCGCGCCAGGCGACGTCTGCCCGTCAGGAGCGGCGTCCGGTGCGTGCTCTCGGCGTGCCGGCCGGAAGCGCTCGTACGGGACGTACGTGGCTTTCGGCCGGTGCGGCGAGAGTGCGTGCCGGGCGTCGCGACGGGGCGAACGTTGCCTGACGCGGCACTAGGTGTCTTCGCGGCCGTCCGGGCGGTGTGGGCGGCGGAGGACGTGCTCACGCCGCACCCGGTCCGCGTTGGCACGCAGTGCCCGTGCGTCGTCGAGCGGCGGCTGCCCCGGCCCGCTGCCGGTCCGCGAGGTGACTCCCGGGGGCCTGCCGTGGTCGTCTGCCGTACCGCCCTCGTGCTGGAGCGGCGGCCGGTGCTGCGGCGGATCCGAAGGAGGGCCCGCCGGAGGGTCCGGCGGCTCGGGAGCTTCGCTCTCGGGCAT
The DNA here is from genome assembly GCF_042726555.1 of Streptomyces sp. NPDC060232. NCBI lineage: Bacteria > Bacillati > Actinomycetota > Actinomycetes > Kitasatosporales > Streptomycetaceae > Streptomyces > Streptomyces sp. NPDC060232. The sequence goes on from NZ_JBHXAG010000021.1 coordinate 16,733, forward strand.
GGCCGCGCGCACCGCACGCTCGGCCCGCTCCGGATCGGGCACGGACACCGCCACCCGGCGGTAGGGCGCCCCGGCGTCCAGCTCCAGGCAGAGCACGGTGCTCTCGGCCTTCACCGCGACGAAGTCCTCGCCGTCGGGCCTGCTGCGCACCCCCGAGCACCGTCCCGGGGACCACGTGCCGTGACCGGCCCGGCCGCGCAGCACGCGCCACCAGCTCTTCTCCACCCGTACCTCGCGCAGCGCCGACACGGGTACGCGTACCTGCCGCCGCCGTGTGGTCAGGCCCTCGCGCAGCCCCAGCCGCACGACGACCTCGGCTCCCTCCACGGTCACGTGTGCCATGGCCGCTCACCGCCTTCCTACGGTGCACCGCCTTCCTACGGTGCGGCTCCCCCGGAAAGCCGTCCGCATGCCTGTGCCGTCGCGAGCCGGCAGGTTCTGGGCGCGGTGGCAGCGTGCAGCTCCTGTGGCAGGGACGCTTCCGGCCTGGTCGGGCCCAGCTCCGGCGAGAACCTGAACGAGCACGTCGTCGGCCCGGGCCGGCCGGCCGCCCGCGTACGCCTGGAAGGGCTCGAAGAGGCGGTGGGCATCGTCCGCTCCCTCCTGGCCGGCGACCGCGTCGACCACCACGGCACCCACTTCGACATCGAGGACGCCAGACTGTGGGACCTGCCCGGAGTACCGCCGCCGATCGGCATCGCGGCGTCGGACCCCGCCTCCTGCGCACGCCGGCCGCCTCGGCGACGCCCTGGTCGCGGTCGCGCCGGAACGCGATCCACGACCTGGGGGAACGGGACGACACCGAGGTCCAGCCGGAGTACCGGCCGCTGGGGCTGCGGGCCCGGCGCGAGGTGTCCGATCCGATCGCGAGTGGTCAGGCACCTCGCCGCGCGGACCGTGCCCGTCGTACGGGCCAGGCGCCCGGCCGTCCCCTGTCTCGGCGGCCCGTGGCGGGCCGGGCGCCCGCATCCGCCTGGGAGGGGTCAGCCCCTTGCGTGCTGGTGGAGAGCAGCTGCCAGGAGATGGGAGTCGAGCACGGAGACGTCTGCCGTCCTGTCCGCCCGTGCGTAGCCGGCCAGCATCCGTTTGGTCAGGACGAGTGCTTCGGGCGAGCGTCGGACGAGGGGCCTGGTCCAGGAGTCGATCACCTTGTCCAGCTGGTCGAGCGGGGCGGTCCGGTGAAGCAGACCGATACGGTGGGCGGTGTCGGCGTCGAAGACGTCGCAGGTGAGCATGAGCTCGCGAATCCTGGAGGCGCCGGCCTCGGAGACCAGGCGTCCCATCGCCCCGCCCCACGCCGGCGGTAGCCCGATGCCGACCTCCGGCATGCGAAAGCGGCTGGTGTCGGCACCGGCGCGCAGATCGCAGAAGGCGGCGAGGGCCAGGCCCGCGCCGATGACCCGCCCGTGTAGCCGGGCGATGGTGACCGCGTGGGTGTTCTCCAGGGCCTGGCACAGGCGGTGCGCCTTGTCGGCGACGCGCCGCAGGCCCGCCCCCGACGGATCGTCGGCCAGCGCCTCCCGGTACTCGTCGCGGTCGGCACCCAGGCAGAAGTCCGGACCCAGCGACGACAGCGTCAGGATCCGGACGTCGGGTCTCTCGTGGAGGTCGTCGAGCAGGGCGATGAGGTCGTCGAGGACCGCGGTGTCCAGCGTGTCGTCCTGCCCCCAGGGGTTGAGGCGGACGTGCAGGACGGGGCCGTCCTGCTCGGCACGGATCGCCTTGGGCGCGGTCCGGGTGCGCACGGGGGAGGGGGTCCATTCGGTCATGCGAGTGCCACGTCCAGGTTCAGGAGGCGCCGGAACGCCACACGCGGCGCCATCGACGGGGGGCGTACGAGAGTGAGACGGGGAAGGCGCCGGATCAGCCGGCGGAGCAGGGTCTGGGCTTCGAGGCGGGCCAGTGGCGCGCCGAGGCAGTAGTGGATGCCGCCGCTGAAGGCGAGGTGGCCGGGCACGCGGCCGGGGTCGAACCGGTCCGGGTCGCCGTGCCTGGCCGGGTCCCGGTGCGCCGCGGCGACCATGAGGTGGACCATCTCGTCGCGGCGGATCTCGAAGCCTCCCAGCACGGTGTCCTCCGGGGCGACCCGGCTGATCACGTGGGTGGGCGGGTCGTGGCGAAGCGTTTCTTCAACGAACCCGGGTACGAGGTCCGGGTTGTCCGCGACCATGTCCCAGCGCTCGGGGCTCTCGACGAGCCGCAACGTCATCGTCGAGAGGAGGGTCGCTGTGGTCTCCAGGGCGGCCAGCAGGACGAACAGCACCAGGAAGTAGACCGCCTCGTCGGCCTTGTCCCGGTCGGGTTCGATCGTGTCCCACGTCCGGATCCATCCGGTGACGGGGTCGTTCCCGGGGTGGGAGCGCCGGTCGCGCACCAGCTCCATGAAATAGGCCCGGAGTTCGGCGGTGGCCGTGTCGGACAGGGCCAGCTGGCTGGCCGACGGCAGCAGCTCCTGGGTGAAGACCTGATCGTGCGTCAACTGGCGGAGCGTGGACCAGTCGGCCCGCGGCAGCCCGAGCCAGTCACCTATGGTGGCGACCGGCAGCTCCTCGCAGACGAGCTCCGAGAAGTCCGCCTCGCCGGTGCGTATTCGCTCGGTGAAGGCGTCGAGGAGCCGATCCGCGGTCCGTTCCACATTGTGGCCGATGCGCTCGACGGTGGACCGGTCGAACGTGCCCGCCGCCCGGCGCACCCTGGTGTGGTCCGGGGCGTTGAGCGCGGCGAGGGTATTGCTCATCTCGCGCGAGGAGGGCGCGTTCCAGCGTGTCCCGGGCCCCTGGCGCTCCCGCCATTCCCGGTCGGGCTCCAGCCATTGACGACTGCGCAGGACCTGGTCGCAGGCGGCGAAGCCGGTCACGGCGAAGCCGCCCCAGGGGGCGGGGACCACCTCACCCCGCGCGAGGAGCTCGGCGTATATCGGGAAGGGGTCGGCCTGCCCTCTTGCCGTCCGCAGACGGGAGAAGAGGGAGGCGGACGCCCGGCGGTCGTACGACGGAGTTGCGGTAACCCCCATGACGGCGGCTCCTTTCTGAGAACCAGCCGCCATGCCTACCCACATGATCGTTAGAGCATCCACTACCACTGAGTACGCAGGAGGTTACTAGAATCACACTCGGCTCACTCGCCCCTGGTCCAGGCCAGAAAGCGGCTGAACAGGCCGCCCTTGGGCTGTGGCGCGGCACCAGTGCTCGTGCGCGAGGGGCCGGCGGCGGGCGAGGAGACCGCCGCCTGCTGCTGCGAGGCCTGGCCCGCGTTCGATCCGGTCGGCTTGGACGCCTGGGGGGCGGCCTTCGGGGTGAAGCGGATCGGGAGGGTGACCAGGGTGCGGCTCCACGGGCTCGGAGCCCAGGTGAGCGCCTTGAACGGGACGCGCATCTCCACGTCGAGGAGCTGGTTGAGCAGCGTCTCCACGGCCGTCACGGTGATCATGAAAGCCGGGTCCTTGGCGGGACAGGCGTGCGGGCCCGCCCCGAACGCCAGGTGTGCCTTGGCGCTGAGCTGTTCGCGGTGTTCGGTCAGCTTCGGGTCCGTGTTGGCAGCGGCGAACGAGATGAGGACCGGGTCGTTGGCCCGGACCACCCTGTCGCCGAGCTCGACGTCGTGCGTCGGGTAGTGGGCCGCGTAGTTGGCGATCGGCGCGTAGTTCCAGAGGGTCTGGGAGACCGCGTCCTCGACCGGGAGGCCGACCTGCCAGTCCTCCCCGAGGTACAGGGCGCTGCTGGTGCCGATGGCCGCGGCCAGCGGCGCGGTGCCGCCGGAGAGCAGGGTGACGAGCTGGTGCAGGACCTCCTCGTCGCTCAGCTGGGCCGGGTGCTCCATCAGACGCGTCGTCAGGTCGTCCTTCGGACGGCGCCGCTTGAGGGCGATCAGCTCTGTGAGCGCCCCGCCGAGCACCTCGTCGGCCCCGGGGGTCCCCTCGAAGATGCCGCTGATCCCGGCGATCACACGGTCGCCGATCTCGGGCGGGCAGCCGAACAGTTCGCTGAAGACCAGCAGGGGCAGCGGCTGGGCGTATTCGGCCATCAGCTCCGCCTGGCCGCGGATGTCGGTACTGAACTGGCTGATCAGGTAGTTGGCGGACTGCTGCGTCTGCCGGATGAGCTGGTGCTCGTTGACGGTCGCGAGGCTGTCGGTCACCGCCCCGCGCAGCCGGGCGTGCGCCGCGCCGTCGCTGAAGAGGGCGTTGGGACGGTAGCCCATCATGGGCAGGGCCGGGCTGCCGGCCGGGACGCGCCCTTCGTTGAGGGCGTTCCAGCGGCGGGAGTCGCGCACGAAGGAGGCGGGGTTCTGCAGGACGTACAGGGCGGCGTCGTAGCTGGTGACGAGCTCGGCCTGGACGTCGGGGGCGATGTCCACGGGCGCACTGGGTCCGTAGTGGCGCAGCTGCGCGTAATGGCTGTCGGGGTCGGCTCCGAACGAGGGACCGTACATCTGGACGTTCCCGTGCGCGGGGCAGCCGGGGGGTATCTCCATCGGTTCACGTGGCTGTTGCATTCCTGCGCTCCTAGCCGAGTTGGGACATGAGGTGTTTCACGAGGGTGATGAGGGCCTGCGCCGAGGAGTTCTCATCCCGTACGTCGCACTCCACGACAGGGGTCTCGTCGGTGAGGTTCAGCGCTTCGCGCACCTCGTCGAGCGGGTAGTGCGTGGTGCCCTCGAAGTGGTTCACGGCGATGGCGTACGTCAGGCCGAAGCGCTCGACGAGGTCCAGGACGGGGAAGGACTCGTGCAGCCGCTCCGGATCGACCAGGACGAGTGCGCCCAGGGCGCCCCGGGAGAGCTCCTCCCACATCTCCTTGAAACGTTCCTGGCCGGGCGTACCGAAGAGGTAGAGCACCAGGGTGTCGCTGAGGGTCAGCCGGCCGAAGTCCATGGCGACGGTGGTGGTCGTCTTGTCGGGCGTGCCCGACAGGTCATCGAAGCCCACGCTGGCCTCGGTGATCTCTTCCTCGGTCCGCAGGGGCTCGATCTCGGAGAGGCTGCCGATGCAGGTGGTCTTGCCGACCCCGAAGTGCCCCACAATGAGGATCTTCACCGCGTGGGAGACATCTGGATCCAGGTACACGCGTTTACGCTCCGAATCGATTCTTCAGGCCTTCGAGCACGGCACTGACCAGTTCTCTGTCGACACGTTCGGCGCGCGGTATCGGTGTCCTCGCGAGGATGAGGCCGTCTTCCTCCAGCTGCGCCAGCAGGATGCGGACGACGCCCAAGGGCAGGTGCGTGTGCCCCGCCACCTCGGCCACGGACAGGAATCCGTCCGCGACCAGGTCCATGACCCGCCCCGCTTCCGGCGCCAGCGTGCGTGCCGCGACCTGTCCGTTCTCCGCCCCCGTCGCCGTCACGAGCGTCGTGTGCTCGTACTCGTGGTCCGGGGGCAGCGCTCGTCCGTTCGTGATCACGAAGAGGGGGACTAACGGAGACGTCAGTTCCAGCTCTTCGTCCTGTCCGGACCTCTCAGGCATGTCCTGTCCCCTTCGCCGGTGTCGCCGTCGCGGTCAGTCTGGGAACCACCGAGTGCAGCCGGGTGGTGAACTCCTCAATGTCACATGCCTGTTCGGCGGCGGCCGCCAGGAAGGCGTCGGGACCGGCGGCCAGCAGGAAGATCCAGCCGTGCTGGAACTCGATGACCGTCTGACGCCATTCCGCGTCCTCGGCGACCCCCGCGAACTGGGAGGTGACCCGGCTGTAGGCGTGGATGCCCGTCATGGCCGCGGAGATGGTGTCCGCCAGATCGCGGCTCATTCCGGTGGTCGCCCCGCGGGGAAGGCCGTCCGACCCCAGCAGCACCGCGTGCCGGGCGCCCTTGACCTCGGACACCGCCCGGTCGAGCTCGCCGAGGACGAACTTCGCGTCACCGGGGCTCTGCTGCCGGGGCTCGTTCCCCCGCGCCCCTCCGGCGTCCTCGTGGCCCACCCGCGGCGGCGAGGTGAGGTTGTTGCCCAGCCGGGCTACGAGGCGGTGCATGCGGAAGGAGATCTGCTGCATGTCCACATCAGGCGCGGCCGCGGCGGCGAGGTACGAGCCCTGCCCCGCCCCGATCAGGAAGTTCCAGCCGTGCGAGAACTCGATGATGGTCTGGTTCCACTGCCGGTCCTTCTCCGGTCCGGCGAAGTGGGCCGTCGCCCGGCTGAGCGACTGCATTCCGGCCATGGCGGCGGAGATGGTGCGCACATCGTTCTCGGCCAGGCCTTCCGTCGCACCGCGAGGGAGGCCGTCCGCGGACAGCAGGACGGCGTGACGTGCCCGGGGCACGTTGTCCACGATGTCCTCTAGCATCCACGACAGGTCTGCGGTCATGCGTCTTCGGGCCCTTCGAACGAGGTGGCGTCAAGGTTGCGGCCGGAGAGCGTGCCGCGTTGGAAGGCCCCCAGGCTGCGCCCGGAAGCGCGGCCCGTCTCTTCCGGGCTCCGTGGCGCCGCCCAGCTGGTGTCGGGGCGGGGGTCGGGATCGGGGACGCTGGCGATGGGCGCCTGGCGCGCGCCGCGCTTGGGCAGACCGTGCATCGTGCGCGACGGGGCGCTCTGCGGCGTGCTCTGGGGCGCACTGTGGGGCGCACTGTGGGGCCGATTCTCGGAGGTGCGCCGGATGTTGCTGACCGGAGCCTCCTGGACGGGCGGTATCTCCTCCATGGTCCACAGCTCCTCGGGCAAGAGGACGACGGCCCTGACGCCGCCGTACCGGGAGACTCCGGTGACGTCCACCTTGAAGCCGTGCTGACGTGCGATCAGTCCGATGACCGGGAAGCCGAACTTGGGCTGGGTGCCGAGCTGCGACAGGCGGGGAGTGATTTCCCCGGAGAGCAGCGCGGTCGCCCGCTGCCGGTCCTCGTCGTTCATGCTGACGCCGGCGTCGTCGATGACGATGCACAGGTTGTTCTGGACGCGCTGGAACGTCACCTCGATCGGCGCGTCGTGCTGCGAGAAGCTGGCGGCGTTGTCGAGCAGTTCCGCCACGGCGAGCGCGACGGGCGCGACCGCGGACGCCTTGAGGGCGAGACCGGTCTGCTGCATGATCGCGACCCGGTGGAAGTTGCGGATCTGGCCCTGGGCGCTGCGCACCACGTCGTAGACGCTGGCGGGCCGGTTGCGCCGGCCGAGCGGCGCACCGCACATGACGGCGATGCCCTGGGCCTTGCGCGCCATCTGGGCGTTGGCGTGGTTGACGTCCAACAGGTCGCTGAGGACGGCGTGTCCACCGTACTTGCGCTGGATGGCGTCCAGCAGCGTCGTCTGCTCGGCGGCGAGGCTCTGCAGGAGACTGGCGGCGCCCTTGAGGACGGACTTGGTGTTCTCCTCCGCCGCTTCCTTGGCCTCGCGGAGCCTGGCGTCCTGCTCGTTCCGGAAGGCCTGCAGCTCGGCGCGTGACGAGTGCAGGTGGCTGTCCGCCGCGAGCAGCTGGTGCCTCAGTTCGGCCTCGGTGTGCTCCTTCTTCGCCTCCAGCGCTCTGTTGCGGGCGACGAGTGCCACGACCGCGACGACGGATATCGCCGCCACCGCAACCAAGCACCACACAAGTGCGTCTCGATTCATGGAAACCTTTCCCGGCGCATGACATGCGGACGGCTGCAGATACACCTCGCGAGGCCCCGCAGCACGGCTGATCAGCACGGTTCACCTGCTGTTATGCGGAGAACGTGACGCCGATCACAATCGGTATCTGCGTGAAAACGGATCAAGATCACAGATGCCGGGATGCTATCACCGGATCTTCGCTCCCCCGGACGCCTGCCATGGGGCCGCATCCGCTCAACCCGGCCGTCACAGCGGCAGGTTGACATGGGCCTTTCGACCCCGCATCTGCCATCGGTCACCCCTTTCTCCGTTGATCCGTCAAGCAGTTCTTCACGAGAGGAGCGGCAATCCCTCACATCAATCCGAGAGGCCGTCAATCGAACCTTGGGCGGGCCTCATCGGCAGGTGGCGGCGGCGTGGCCGCGGCGCCCAGTTCATCCCTGCCGGGCGAGTGTTGGGCTTTGCATCAATCGGGAGGAGCCGCTCGGCCGCATCAGCCCAGGCGGGTTCGAACGAGGCTCGATCGGGTCAGGTGGCCTGAATCCGGTCGTATAGTTCCCGGATATTCGCATAACGGGGCGAAATCCACGCTCGGGGTCATTCGAATCCCTGTGGGCTCGGGATGTGCATTCTCCCCGGACTCTTCCCGGCCAATCCGGCCTCCGAAGCCGAATCGTCGCCGGTCAGGGCGCGGTCCAGGCGTCGGGGCGGGCTGCGCAATGTGTCGGTGTGCGGCGGGTGCCACGCCCCTCCCGGATGCCGGCGGTCCCGGCACGGCCGCCTGTTCATGGGCCGCCGGCAACGGTGGCGTGGGTGTAGTCGTCCCAGCGGGGAGGCCGTGGTGGGCGGCTTCGGCCTGGCTGGCCTTGGGCCCCGCTGAGTGCAGCGGCTGTTCTCGCTGTCCGTGATGTGGCCCGGCGCCGTCAGGTTTGGCAGACGCCGCCGATCGGTAACCCGCGTTGCTCCGGCGTGGGGCCGACAGGCCCGTGAGGCCAGTCGATCCTCCCCACCGCTCGTTGGATGCCAAAAAGCCAGGCCGGGGGCTCTTAAAGGGCAGGACGAGGAGATTGTCCGCATCTCTTCTCTCCAGGGACTCCCCAGAGTCCCCCAATAGCGGTTTGTGCGGGATGTGCGGGGCACGGTCGAGTTCCCGCCGACCCTGGATGTGGAGTTGCGGACAGAAGGTGTCCGCAAGGAGGGCTAGCTTGCCTTCATGGCCTCCAGGACGACACATCCCGTACTCGACACCCGCGCGCTCAACCGTGCCACGCTCGCCCGCCAGCTGCTGCTGAGCCGTGCCGAGATGTCCGCGCGGGACGCCGTAGCCCACCTCCTCGGGCTGCAGGCGCAGAACGTCAAGCCCCCGTACTTCCAGCTGCACGCCCGCCTCGCCGGCTTCGAGCCCGCCGAACTGGCCGGGCTCATGGAGTCCCGCGACGTCGTACGCATGGTCACCATGCGGTCCACGATCCACACGCACACAGCGCACGACGCCCTGACCCTGCGGCCCCTCGTCCAGCCCGCCCGGGACCGCGAGGTCAACTACTTCCGCGGAGGCCTCGACGGCGTGGACCTGGACCGGCTGGCGCAGCGGGCCCGCGCCTTCGTCGAGGCCGAGCCGCGCACCATGGCCGAGATGCGCGAGGACCTGCTCCAGGAGTGGCCCGAAGCCGACCCGCAGGCCCTGTCCGTCGCCGCACGCTGCCTGCTGCCGCTGGTCCAGGTCACGCCCCGCGGGGTGTGGGGGCGCAGCGGGCAGGTACGGCTCACCACCGTCGAGAAGTGGCTCGGCGAGCCTGCCGGGACGGCGCAGCCCGTGGACGACCTCGTGCTGCGCTACCTCACCGCGTTCGGGCCCGCATCCGTCAAGGACATGCAGACCTGGGCCGGGGTGACCCGGCTGCGCGAGGCCTTCGAACGGCTGCGGCCGGGGCTGGCCGTCTTCCGCGACGAGAACGGCGTGGAGCTCTTCGACCTGCCCGGCGCCCCCCGCCCCGATGCCGACACCCCGGCGCCGCCCCGCTTCCTCCCGGAGTTCGACAACCTCCTGCTGTCGCACGCCGACCGCACCCGTGTGGTCCCGCCCGAGGTCAAGGGGCGCAGCTGGACGGGGAACCAGGCGCACTGCACCCTGCTCGTCGACGGCTTCCTGGCCGGGCTGTGGAGGCTGGAGGGCGGGGTGCTCACCGTGGAGCTGTTCGACCCGGTGCCGAAGGCGGCGCAGGAGGAGATCGTCGCCGAGGGGGAGAAGCTGATCGCCGAGATGGGCGGGCTGCCCGCCGAGACCGCCCCGTCCACCGTACGGTTCGCACCGATCCGCCGCTGAGCCGCCCCGTCGCGCCGAGTCGCCGCCCGGCCGCCCGCCGAAGCCCCCGCGAACGGTCAACTCACGGCTGACGCAGCCCTGGTGGTCCGTACACAGAACGCGGCACGATACCTGCCATGACGACCGAAAGTGCCCGCAGCAGCGCCACCGGCGACGCCGCCGACCCCACCGCCCAGTTCCTCGCCGCGCGGGACTTCCTGCTGGAGCGGCGCGGCGACCACGAAGCCGCCCACACCGGATTCACCTGGCCCCGCCCCCACCGCTTCAACTGGGCCCTCGACTGGTTCGACCACATCGCCGCCGGCAACGACGCCGACGCCCTGCGCATCGTCGAGGAGGACGGCACCAGCGAGGCCCTCTCCTTCGCGCAGCTCGCCGTACGGTCCGACGCGACCGCCTCCTGGCTGCGCGGCCAGGGAGTCGCGCCCGGCGACCGGATCCTCGTCATGCTCGGCAACCAGCGCGAGCTGTGGGAGGTGATGCTCGGTGCGATGAAACTGCGCGCCGTCGTCATCCCCGCCACCCCCCTCCTCGGCCCGGCCGATCTGCGCGACCGGGTCGAGCGCGGCCACGTGCGCCACGTCGTCGCGCGGATCGAGGACACGGCCAAGTTCGACGAGGTGCCGGGCGACTACACCCGGATCGCAGCCGGGGACAAGGTCGACCAGGTCCCCGCCGGCTGGCTGCGGCTCGCCGACGCCCCGGACACCGTCGGCGGCTTCACCCCCGACGGCGAGACCCTCGCCACCGACCCCCTGATGCTCTACTTCACCTCCGGCACCACCGACCGCCCCAAGCTCGTCGAGCACACCCACGCCTCGTACCCCATCGGGCACCTCTCCACCATGTACTGGCTCGGACTGCGCCCCGGCGACGTGCACCTCAACATCGCCTCGCCCGGCTGGGCCAAGCACGCCTGGTCCAACCTCTTCGCCCCCTGGAACGCCGGCGCGACCGTCTTCGTCCACAACTACGTCCGCTTCGACGCCGAGCGGCTGATGGCCGAGATGGACCGGCACGGCGTGACCAGCTTCTGCGCCCCGCCCACCGTGTGGCGGATGCTGATCCAGTCCGACCTCACCCGGCTGGCCAGGCCCCCGCGCGAGGCCGTCGCCGCCGGCGAGCCGCTCAACCCCGAGGTCATCGAGAAGGTCCGCGAGGCCTGGGGGGTCACCATCCGCGACGGCTTCGGCCAGACCGAGACCACCCTGCAGGTCGGCAACTTCCCCGGAGTCCCCGTCAAGCCGGGCTCGATGGGCCGGCCGGCGCCCGGCTACGAGATCGTCCTGCTGGACCCGGCCACCGGCAAGGAGTCCGCGGACGAGGGCGAACTGTGCGTGGACCTGCGCGTCCGGCCCGCCGGGGTGATGGCCGGCTACCGGGACGACCCGGAGCGCACCGCCGAGGCCATGGCGGACGGGCTCTACCGGACCGGCGACATCGCCGCCCGCGACGCCGACGGGTACCTCACCTATGTCGGGCGCTCCGACGACGTCTTCAAGGCCTCCGACTACAAGATCAGCCCGTTCGAGCTGGAGAGCGCCCTGCTGGAGCACGAGGCGGTCGCCGAGGCCGCCGTCGTTCCCGCCCCGGACGAGCTGCGGCTGGCGGTACCGAAGGCGTACGTCACCCTCGCGGCCGGATGGGAGCCCGGGCCGGAGACCGCCCGGGTGCTGTTCGCACACTCGCGCGCCGTGCTGTCCCCGTACAAGAGGATCCGGTGCATCGAGTTCGCCGCACTGCCGAAGACGGTGTCCGGCAAGATCCGGCGGGTGGAGCTGCGGGAGCTCACGGCGGTCGGCTCCGCCGAGGAGTACCGGGAGGCCGATCTGGGCTGAGGCGTGCGGCCGGGCCGACGGGGCAGCAAGGCCGGTCGGTCGGCGGGGCCGGGGCAGCGGTGCGCGAGCCCGCGCGTCCGTCCGCCCGCCCCGTACGCGTCCCTACGCGGGCAGGTGCGCCTCGATCGCGGCGATGACCTCGGGCGCCTCCGGCTCGGTGCGCGGACGGAAACGCGCCACGACCTCACCGGCGGGGGAGATCAGGAACTTCTCGAAGTTCCACTGGATGTCCCCCGCCTCGCCCTCCGCGTCCGGGGTCTTCACCAGCTCCTGGTACAGGGGGTGCCGGTTCTCGCCGTTGACCTCGGACTTCTCCAGCATCGGGAAGGTGACGCCGAAGCCCGCCGCGCAGAAGGTCTGGATGTCGTCGGCGTTGCCGGGCTCCTGCCCGCCGAACTGGTTGCAGGGCACGCCGATGACCGTGAAGCCCTTCTCCTCGTACGTGAACTGCAGGCGGGCCAGTCCCGAGTACTGGGGAGTGAGCCCGCACTGCGACGCGGTGTTCACCAGGAGGATCGCCTTGCCCTTGTGCGCCGCCAGGCTGGTGGGCTCGTCGGACAGGGTGGTCAGCGGGATGTCGTACAGGCTCACGGGACTCTCCTCGGCAGGCAGCGGGTAGTGCCACGAGCCTAAAGGGTGGTCAGGGGGTGTCTGGCCGGTCAGGCTCCCGATCCGACCAGTTCGTCCGCCGGGCCGTTGACCGGCTGCGGCATGCCGGTGAGGTCCATGACGAACAGCGGTATGCCGAGTTCGTCCGCGCGGCCGCGGGCGTCCTGCGTGTACCCGGCGAGTGAGAAGTAGACGCTGGTCGCGGAAGCGGTGAGTCCGTTGAGCCAGACGCACTCCACGGCCCGCAGCCCGGCGGGCGCGGTGGTCGGGTCCACCTGCGCCACCAGCCCTGGTGCCCGCAGGTCCACCGCGGCCGACGGGATCGGACGCCCGTCGGGCTGCCGTACGTCCTGGAAGCCGAGCCAGCGCAGGTACAGCGCGGCGGTGGCCACCGCGTCCCGGGCCGTGCGGATGGTCACCGGCCGGAAGGCGGGCCGGGGCACCGCCGTGGTCGCAGGCGGCGGTATGTGCGCAGGGTTCACGTCGGGCCGCGCCGCCGCCGGGCCCCCGCCCCCGGGCCTGCCCGTACGTCCGTCGCCCGGGGCGCCGGCCGCAGCCTCCGCCCGGGCGCCGGCCGACGCGGCGCCGCGCGGGCCCGACGGGTCCGCGGGATCCACCGCGGCACCGGCCACGGCACCCGGTCCCGGAACGGCCTCTGGCCGCTCCGGCGGGTGCACCGGGAGCCGCACCACCGTGCCGCACGACCCGCAGCCCAGCTCGGGGTGCGGCCACTCGCTCTCCCGCCCGCACGTCGTGCACCGCACCGCCACCCAGCTGTCCGACCACGTGCGGTGGGTCAGCAGCACCGGTGGCGTCGACAGGTCCAGCGGGGGATTGACCGGGCTCCCGCAGGCGCAGGGGAAGACCGGCGCGGTGTAGCCGTTCTCGCGCAGGCACGCCGGGCAGCGCACCGGTACCGCTTCCGCCATGACCCCTGACCCCCTCCGTCGCCCTGCGTAGGTCCATGCTCCACCACCGGCGACCGCGGGGGCGAGCGCGCGCGCCAATTCCGCCCCGTTCCCGCCGACGGATCGGTGATTTGTACAAGTCGTCGAGCGGGATGCGGCTTTTGACGGCTTCCTGGGCCCCCAGCCGCCTTGACGGCGGAGAAGACGCCGCATAGCTTGTTCCGTATAGCAGAACAAAACTTCCGTATGACGGAAAAGCCTGACCGCCAGACCCGCAGGAGAACCTGATGCCTCGTATGACAGCCGCCGCTGCTGCAGTTGAGATCCTCAAGCTTGAGGGTGTCGAACAAGCGTTCGGTGTTCCCGGTGCTGCGATCAACCCCTTCTACCGCGAGCTCAAGAACGTGGGCGGCATCAACCACACGCTCGCCCGCCACGTCGAGGGCGCCTCGCACATGGCGGAGGGGTACACGCGCGCCAAGGCGGGCAACATCGGCGTCTGCATCGGCACTTCGGGCCCGGCCGGCACCGACATGATCACCGGCCTGTACTCCGCCATCGCGGACTCCATCCCGATCCTGTGCATCACCGGTCAGGCCCCGGTCTCGAAGCTCCACAAGGAGGACTTCCAGGCCGTCGACATCGCCTCGATCGCCAAGCCGGTCACCAAGGCCGCCACGACGGTCCTGGAGGCGGCGCAGGTTCCCGGCGTGTTCCAGCAGGCCTTCCACCTCATGCGCTCAGGCCGTCCCGGTCCGGTCCTCATCGACCTGCCGATCGACGTCCAGCTGACCGAGATCGAGTTCGACCCGGCGACCTACCAGCCGCTGCCGGTCTACAAGCCGCAGGCCAGCCGCGCCCAGGCCGAGAAGGCCCTGGGTTTCCTGCTGGAGTCCGAGCGCCCGCTGATCGTCGCCGGCGGCGGCATCATCAACGCCGACGCCTGCGACCTGCTCGTCGAGTTCGCCGAGCTGACCGGCATCCCGGTCATCTCCACCCTCATGGGCTGGGGCGTCATCCCGGACGACCACGAGCTGGCGGCCGGCATGGTCGGCGTCCAGACCTCGCACCGCTACGGCAACGCGACGTTCCTGGAGTCGGACGTCGTCCTCGGCATCGGCAACCGCTGGGCCAACCGCCACACCGGCTACAACCTGGACGCGTACCGGGGCGACCGCAAGTTCGTCCACGTCGACATCGAGCCCACCCAGATCGGCAAGATCTTCGCCCCGGACTTCGGCATCGCCTCCGACGCCAAGGCCGCGCTGGAGCTGTTCATCGAGGTCGCCAAGGAGCTCAAGGCCGAGGGCAGGCTGCCGGACTTCTCCGCCTGGGCCGCCTCCGCGCAGGAGCGCAAGGCCACCCTGCAGCGCCGCACGCACTTCGACAACATCCCCATGAAGCCGCAGCGCGTCTACGAGGAGATGAACAAGGCGTTCGGTCCCGAGACCCGCTACGTCACCACCATCGGCCTCTCCCAGATCGCCGGCGCGCAGATGCTGCACGTCTACAAGCCGCGCCACTGGATCAACTGCGGCCAGGCCGGCCCGCTCGGCTGGACCATCCCGGCCGCCATCGGTGCCGCCACCGCGGACCCGCAGACCCCGATCGTCGCGCTCTCGGGCGACTACGACTTCCAGTTCATGATCGAGGAGCTGGCGGTCGCCGCCCAGCACAAGGTCCCCTACGTCCACGTCCTCGTGAACAACGCCTACCTGGGCCTGATCCGTCAGGCGCAGGGCGGTCTCGGCATCAACTTCGAGGTCAACCTCGAGTTCGAGAACATCAACACCCCGGAGATCGGCGTCTACGGCGTCGACCACGTCAAGGTCGCCGAGGGCCTGGGCGTCAAGGCCATCCGCGTCACCGACCCGAACGAGCTGGGTGCCGCCTTCGAGCAGGCCAAGAAGCTGGCCCAGGAGTTCCAGGTCCCGGTCGTCGTCGAGGCCATCCTGGAGCGCGTCACCAACATCTCGATGAGCAAGACCGTCGACATGAGCGACGTCACCGAGTTCGAGGAGCTCGCGACCGAGCCCGGTCACGCCCCCACCGCGATCAAGGCCCTGCAGGTCTGATCCACGGCTCCGGCCGTACACCGCGACCCCCGTCCCCCGTGAGGAGGGCGGGGGTCGCGGCGCGTTCCGCGTCCGTTCGGGGCTCCCTCGCGTGCGTCGGCCGCCGGCGGCCGGGCCGAAGCGTCCCGGCACCCCAGCTGCCGCCGGGGTGCCGCAGGCATCGACGGGCGGGCCGGACGGCCACAGCCGCACCGGGGCGACAGCCGCACCGGCGTTGACGTCGGGGCTCGGGGGGTGGGGGGCACGGGCAGGAGCTGAAGCGCACGCTGGGCTCCTGCCCGGTGTTCGCGATCTCGTTCGCCTGCTTCGGCTCCGGGATCGTGGTGGTGGTCTCCTGCGCACGGCTCGTCCACGCGGTGTCGCGCGACGCGCGGCCCCTCGCGCACCGGGTGGTCGTGCTGCCCGGCGCTGCGCTGCCGGAGCTGATCACGGCGTCGACGATCCTGCCGGCCCTCGCCTACGGCGCGACGCGCGGTCTCGTACACCGCTGTTCGACCGCGGCGCCCTGGACACCGAACCCGGCGACCACACCGCCTGGTAGGGCGGGCACGACAAAGCGCCGAGTCACGGGACCGTCCGTGACTCGGCGCTCTGGTTGTTACCGCCCGACGGTGCGAGGCTGGCGCGACAGGACGTTCGCACCACCGGGCGGAGTGTGTGGGGAGGAGATCTTGAGGAGATCCCCTTCTCTCAGGGGCTCTGTGCGCAGCCCTGGAAGAAAGGGGAGCGGCTGGGACCGTGGCGGGCGGGCGACGAGAACTCCGGCACCGTCTCCCTCAGGTCAAGAGACGGGCCTCGGAACCCATGACCACCGCACTGGCTCGCACGCCCGCCACGGTCCTCACGCGGCGCCAGCCGCATCGCTGGCGCAGTCTGCCCTCACCGCGTACCACCCCTCATCCGGGTCCACGGGTCGGGCTCAGCACCCGGGGCCTGACCTCCCGTCAGGCCCCCGGTACACCTGTGTGGCTCAGGCGTCGCGCAGGGCGCGCACGGCCTCCTCGACGCGACGGCCGTAGTCGGCGTCGGCGGCGTGGAAGTGAGCCAGGTTCTTCTCGATGACGTCCTCCAGGGTGACCTGGGACAGGCCGCCGGCGATGTTCGCCACCAGACGCTCCTTCTCGGCCTCCGACATCAGGCGGTAGAGCTCACCGGCCTGGAAGAAGTCGTCGTCCTTGGTGTGGGCCGGGGCCTCGTGGGTGCCCGTGTAGCCGGAGACGGCCCTCGGGGCGCCCAGCGCCAGACCGGTCTCGGCCGGGCCCTGGTACGAGTTGGGCTCGTAGTTCTTGTCGTGGCGCGAGCCGTTGCGCAGCGCCATGACGCCGTCGCGGCCGTAGTTGTCGGCCTTCGTCGCCTTGGGGGCGTTGACCGGCAGCTGGGTGTGGTTGACACCGAGGCGGTAGCGCTGGGCGTCGGCGTACGCGAACAGGCGGCCCTGGAGCATCTTGTCCGGCGAGGCGGTGATGCCCGGGACGAAGTTGTTCGGGGAGAAGGCGGACTGCTCGACCTCGGCGAAGACGTTGTCCGGGTTGCGGTCGAGGACCAGGCGGCCCACGCGCTGCAGCGGGTAGTCGGCGTGCGGCCACACCTTGGTGAGGTCGAACGGGTTGAAGCGGTAGTCCGCGGCCTCGGCGGCCGGCATGATCTGGACGTAGAGGGTCCAGCTCGGGTTCACGCCGCGCTCGATCGCCTGGAGCAGGTCGGTCTGGTGCGAGTTGGCGTCCTTGCCGACGAGCTCGGCGGCCTGCTCGCCGGAGAGGCAGCGGATGCCCTGGTTGGTCTTGAAGTGGTACTTGACGAAGAAGGCCTCGCCCTGCTCGTTCGTCCACTGGTAGGTGTGGGAGCCGTAGCCGTTCATGTGGCGGTACGACGCCGGGATGCCGCGGTCACCCATCAGCCAGGTGATCTGGTGCGTGGCCTCGGGGGCATGCGCCCAGAAGTCCCAGACGTTGTCCGGCTCCTGCTTGCCCGTGAAGGGGTCGCGCTTCTGGGAGTGGATGAAGTCGGGGAACTTGATCGGGTCCTTGATGAAGAACACCGGGGTGTTGTTGCCGACGAGGTCGTAGTTGCCCTCTTCGGTGTAGAACTTCAGGGCGAAGCCGCGGGGGTCGCGCACCGCGTCCGCGCCGCCGAGGGAGTCGGCGACGGTGGAGAACCGCAGGAAGGTCTCGGTCTTCTTGCCGACCGTGTTCAGGAAGGCGGCGCTGGTGTACGCGGTGACGTCGTCGGTCACCTCGAAGTAGCCGTACGCGGCCGAGCCGCGGGCGTGCACCACACGCTCCGGGATGCGCTCACGGTTGAAGCGGGCGAGCTTCTCCAGGAGCTGCTGGTCCTGGATCAGGAGCGGGCCACCGACGCCGGCGGTGGCGGAGTTCTGGTTGTCGGCGACCGGGGCGCCGGACTCGGTCGTCAGCGTGCGCTTCGACATGGTGACCTTCCGTACGGGTAACTGCTGACGGAAAGCGTCTTCCGTCATGCGGAACAGCCTAAATTCGGCGAGAACTAAACGTCAACAGTTTGTTGAACGAAGTTGTGGGGTGAGATGACCCGGACGGCGCCGGCGCTTGGGCGCGACAGGACAGGTGTCAGCACCGGCACCGTCCGGAGACTCGGCGCCCCCTGCGCGAGGGGGCGGTCCGGGCCCCGTGGGGGCCCGGCGGGGGACCTCAGACCTGGGTGCCGGAGAGGCGCTCGACGGCGCGCAGCAGGGCCGAGTGGTCCAGGCCGCCGTCGCCCTGGGCGCGCAGCGAGGCGACCAGCTGGGCGACGACCGCGCCGACCGGGAGGGCCGCACCGACGTTGCGGGCGGCGTCGGTGACGATGCCCATGTCCTTGTGGTGCAGGTCGATCCGGAAGCCGGGCTTGAAGTCGCGGTTCAGGAAGTTGTCCTTCTTGCGGGTCAGGACCGTGGAGCCGGCCAGACCGCCGCCCAGGACGTCCAGGGCGGCGGTGAGGTCCACGCCCGACTTCTCGAGGAAGACGACGGCCTCGGCGCACGCCTGGATGTTCACCGCGACGATGAGCTGGTTGGCGGCCTTCACCGTCTGGCCGGAGCCGTGCGGGCCGCACAGGACGATGGTCTTGCCGAGGGCTTCGAGGATCGGCAGGGCCGCGTCGAAGTCGGCCTGCTCGCCACCCACCATGATCGACAGGACGGCCTCGATGGCACCGGCCTCGCCGCCGGACACCGGGGCGTCGAGGACGCGGATGCCCTTCTCGGCGGCGTTCTTCGCCAGGTCCACGGAGGTCTGCGGGGTGATCGACGACATGTCGACGATCAGCGCGCCGGCCTTGGCGTTCTCAAGGATGCCCTCGGGGCCGTAGTTGATGGCCTCGACCTGCGGGGAGGCGGGCACCATCGTGATGATCACGTCGGCGTCCTTGACGGCTTCGGCGATCGAGCCGACCGCGGTGCCGCCGGCGGCGGCCAGGCGGTCCAGCTTGTCCTGCTCCAGGGTGAAGCCGGTGACCGAGTAGCCGGCCTTCAGCAGGTTCTCGGCCATGGGGGAGCCCATGATTCCGAGACCGATCCAGGCAATCGACGGGAGCGCGGCGGGGTTGCTCATGATGAGGGTCCTTCTCTTGATGCTTCGTACGAAAAGTGCGTGAGGTGCCTGGCTGATCGCCCGGACTTCGTCCCCCTACTGGGCGGCGCGGGCCTCGGCCGGCAGCCATGCGAAGGAGGCGGCAGCGTCGGCTGCCTTGTATTCGAGGCCTACGTAGCCCTCGTATCCGGCCTTCTTCAGCTGGTCGAGCAGCTCCGCAAGGGGCAGCTCGCCGGTGCCCGGGGCGCCTCGTCCCGGCTTGTCCGCGATCTGGACGTGCCCGGTCTTGGCGGCGTACTTTTCGATGACCTCGAAGAGGTCCTCACCGTTCATCGCCAGGTGGTACAGGTCGAGCAGGAACTTGGCGTTTCCGAGGCCGGTGGCCTCGTTCACCTTGTCCACCACCTCGATGCCGGCCGGGGCGCTCACCAGCGGGTAGAGCGGCGACTCGGGCTTGTTGAGGGTCTCGATCAAAAGGATCGCTCCCACGCGGTCGGCGGCCTGCGCGGCCACGGCCAGGTTCTTGAGGGCCAGTTCGTCCTGGACGGCCGGGTCCACGCCTTCGACGCGGTTGCCGTAGAGGGCGTTCAGCGCCTTGCAGCCCACCGAGGCGGCGAAGTCCGCGGCCACGTTGATGTTGGCGTTGAAGCGCTCCGACTCCTCACCGGGTACCGAGACCGCGCCGCGGTCCGGGCCCGGCAGCCGGCCGGCATAGAAGTTCAGGCCCACCAGCTGGGTGCCGGCGTCCTCAAGGGCCTTCTTGAGGGCGTCGAGCTCCTCCTGGGCGGGGGTGGGGGTCTCGATCCAGGGCCACCACAGCTCGACCGCCGTGAAGCCCGCCGCGGCGGCGGCCGCGGGGCGCTCCAGGAGCGGGAGTTCCGTGAAGAGGATCGACAGGTTCACATCGAAGCGCTGGTCCGTGTATCCCATGAGGGGTGTGCGCTCCTTCCGTATTGCGGAAGTTATTTTCTGCTTGATGGAAGACTGCATGGGGTTCCGCGCGGATGTCAAGTGCGGACTCCCGGAAAATCGAGACAGCGCGGTAGCTTGACGGCGTGCGATTGAGAGTGGAGTTCACGACCGAGCCCTTCGATCTCGAAGAGGCCCCCGACCACGCCGTGGCGGCCCGCGAGGTCATCCAGAAGGCCCAGCTGGAGGCGGTGGACGTCGGCCCCTTCGGCAACACCGCGGAGGGTGAGGCCGGCCGGGTGCTGTCCGCGGTGGCCGCGCTGCTGCGCGACTCCCTGGAGGCCGGGGCCACGCGGGTCACCCTCCAGGTCAACGTGATCGGCGAGGAGGTGTCATGACCGAGCCCCGCGACCACCCTTTCGTCACCGCGGTCAAGCCGCTGGTGGACGCCATGGGCGGCGAGCTGATGGACCCGGCCCAGGCCACGCCCGACGATGTCGTGCTCAGCTGGGAGGGTCAGGACCTGCTCGCGGTGCGCCTGCCCCAGCTCTCGGACTCGCTGGACCACATCCTGGCCGCGCTGGAGCGCCGGCACGGCGTACCGCTGTCGCAGCTCGACCGGAAGTCCAAGCAGGACGTCGTGCGGATACTGGAGGCGCGCGGCGCCTTCTCCGTGCGGCACGGTGTGGAAACGGTCGCGGGCGCGCTGGGGGTAAGCCGCTTCACGGTCTACAACTACTTGAACAGGGAAAACCCCAGCAAGAACAGCCAAGCGTGAACAACGCCTGACCCACGGTGACGAGCCGCCGCCCGATTCATCCGGGCGGCGGCTTTTGTGTACGGGAATCTTCAACAAAGTGTTGACGCCGTGTTGTGGAGGGCGTTAGCTATGCGCAGCCCGTCAAAGCAACAACAGGCCACGGAGGCCTACCGTGACTTCGAGTCCGACCCCGGGTCTCACCCGGATCAACACCTTGGACGACAGTGCGGCCGCGGCCGAGCTGCACGAAGTGTGCGCCAGCTCGGCGTGGGGGAGCAGGATGCTCGCCCAGCGCCCCTTCGCCACCGCCGAGTCCCTGTTCGCCGCGAACGAGGCCGCCATGGCGGAGCTCACCGCGCAGGACCTGGCCGAAGCGATGGCAGGCCACGCGCCGATCGGCCGGCCGAAGCCGGGAGACCCGACCTCCGCCCGCGAGCAGCGCGGTATGGCCGGTGCCTCCGAGGAGCTCAGGACCGAACTCCTCGAACTGAACCTGGCCTACCAGGAGAAGTTCGGCCACGTCTTCCTCATCTGCGCCACCGGTGCGAGCGGTGAGTTCATGCGGGACGCGGTCAAGGTCCGGATCGGCAACTCGCCGGAGCAGGAGCGGGAAAACGCCCGCGGCGAGCTCGTCAAGATCAACCGGATCCGCCTGACCCGCCTCGTAGAAGGAGAGTGAGACCGGCCATGAGCACCGAGACCACCGCGTCGGTGTCCACGCACATCCTGGACACCAGCATCGGCAGGCCCGCCGAGGGTGTCGCCATCTCCCTGTCGGCCCGTACGGGACGGGGCGGCGAGTGGGCGGCCCTGGGCGGATCCGCCACCGATGCGGACGGGCGCTGCAAGGACCTGCCGGCGCTGCCGGAGGGCACCACCCACGTACGTCTCGACTTCGAGACCGAGACGTACTTCTCGAACAAGCACAGCGCAGAGAAGCAAGCCGAGGCGCAGCAGGACGCCCCCCGCGTAAGGGACAGCGTTACGTTCTTCCCCGAGGTCACCATCACGTTCGCGGTGAACCCGGGCGAGCACTACCACGTACCGCTGCTGCTCAACCCGTTCGGCTACTCCGTTTACCGAGGGAGCTAGCATGGCCACGATTCTGGGCCAGAACCAGTACGGCAAAGCAGAGAACCGCGTCGTCAAGATCACGCGGGACGGCGACACCCACCACATCAAGGACCTGAACGTCTCGGTCGCCCTCTCCGGCGACATGGACGACGTCCACTACTCCGGCTCGAACGCCAACGTCCTGCCGACGGACACCACCAAGAACACGGTGTACGCCTTCGCCAAGGAGTACGGCATCGAGTCCGCCGAGCAGTTCGGCATCCACCTGGCCCGCTGGTTCGTGAACAGCCAGGAGCCGATCCAGCGTGCGCGCATCCGGATCGAGGAGTACGGCTGGGACCGGATCGCCACGTCCGACGCCAACTCCAAGTTCATCGGCGCCGACGAGGTGAAGCACTCCTTCGTCCGCCAGGGCCAGGAGACCCGCGTCACCCAGATCACCTACGACGGCCAGAGCTGGGAGGTCATCTCCGGCCTCAAGGACCTGGTCGTCATGAACTCCACGAACTCCGAGTTCTGGGGTTACGTGAAGGACAAGTACACGACCCTGCAGGAGGCGTACGACCGCATCCTGGCCACCCAGGTGTCGAGCCGCTGGCGCTTCAACTGGTCGGACGACGAGCAGCGGATGCCCAACTGGGAGAAGTCCTACGCCGAGACCCGCAAGCACATGCTGCAGGCCTTCGCGGAGACCTACTCCCTGTCGCTGCAGCAGACCCTCTACCAGATGGGTTCGCGCATCATCAACCACCGTTCGGAGATCGACGAGGTCCGCTTCTCGCTCCCGAACAAGCACCACTTCCTCGTCGACCTGGAGCCCTTCGGCCTCAAGAACGACAACGAGGTGTACTTCGCCGCGGACCGTCCGTACGGTCTGATCGAGGCCACGATCCTGCGGGACGGCGCCGACGCGCGCATCCCGGTGGACATGACCAACCTCTAGAGCGCGGCACGCGCGTCCCGGGGCTCTCCGCAGTGGCCCCGGGACCGCGCGACACGACCCCACTTCCTGAATCGGCACCCGGACGCACCACACGGGGCGGCAGTACTGTCAGCTGCCAAGGCCCGGCTCCGGCACTCAAATCCCCTGGGTCCTGCCGTGCCCGCACCGCCACTGAAAGCACGAGGAAGTCCCATGGCAGCATCGGCAGCCCATGACAGCGCGGCCCCGCGCATCGTCATCGAGAACTGTGCGATCGCGACCGTCGACGCCCATGACACCGAGTACGCCTCGGGCCACGTCGTCATCGCAGGCAACAAGATCGAGTTCATCGGTGCGGGCAGGGCCCCCGAGAACCTCGACAACGTGGTCCGCCGGATCGACGGCACCGGGCACCTCGTGACCCCCGGTCTGGTCAACACGCACCACCACTTCTACCAGTGGATCACGCGTGGCCTGGCCACCGACCACAACCTCTTCAACTGGCTCGTCGCGCTGTACCCGACGTGGGCGCGCATCGACGAGCAGATGACGTACACGGCCGCGCAGGGCTCCCTCGCCGCGATGGCCAAGGGCGGTGTGACCACCGCGATGGACCACCACTACGTCTTCCCCAAGGGCTCCGGCGACCTGTCCGGCTCGATCATCCGCGCCGCGTCCGAGATGGGCGTCCGCTTCACCCTCGCCCGCGGCTCCATGGACCGCAGCGAGAAGGACGGCGGCCTGCCGCCGGACCACGCCGTCGAGACCCTCGAAGGCGCGCTGGCCGACACCGAGGCGACCGTCAAGAAGTTCCACGACGCCTCCTTCGACTCGATGATCCAGGTCGCCGTCGCCCCCTGCTCCCCCTTCTCGGTCTCCACCGAGCTGCTCAGGCAGGGCGCCGAGCTGGCCCGCCGCCTCGGCGTGCGCATGCACACGCACGGCAGCGAGACCGTCGAGGAGGAGAAGTTCTGCCACGAGCTCTTCGGCATGGGCCCGACCGACTACTTCGAGTCGACCGGCTGGCTCGGCGAGGACGTGTGGATGGCGCACAGCGTCCACATGAACGACTCCGACATCGCCGCGTTCGCCCGCACCAGGACCGGTGTCGCGCACTGCCCGTCCTCCAACGCCCGTCTGGCCGCCGGCATCGCCCGCGTCCCGGACATGCTGGCCGCCGGCGTACCGGTCGGCCTCGGCGTGGACGGCACCGCCTCCAACGAGTCCGGTGAGCTGCACACCGAGCTGCGCAACGCGCTGCTGATCAACCGTCTGAACCCGGTCCACCGCGAGCGTGCCCTGAACGCGCGCCAGGCCCTGCGCCTCGGTACGTACGGCGGCGCCCAGGTCCTCGGCCGCGCCGACAACATCGGTTCGCTGGAGGTCGGCAAGTGCGCCGACCTGGTCCTGTGGAACCTCAGCACCCTCCTGCACTCCTCGATCGCCGACCCGGTGACCGCTCTGGTCTTCGGTGCGGCCGCCCCGGTGACGGCCTCGTTCGTCAACGGCAAGCAGATCGTCGAGAACAACCGGCTGCTCTTCGCCGACGAGGACGCCATCGCGGTGTCCACGCGGGAAGAGGCCCAGCGCCTCGCGCGGATCGCGCAGGCCTGATCCCCGGGAGTCCGGCCGGGGGGGACGGCCCCCGGCCGGCCGCCGCGGACCCGAGCGGGGTCCGTGGGCAGCCGTTCCCGGGAGGCGCCCGAGGGAATCCGAAGGCGTCCCCGGGAGCGGTGACTCGTGCCACCGGCGCCATGGCGCAGCGCGGAAGCGGCGATTGGGCGAATCGTTTCTGCACCCCGTGGGGCAAGAAGTGGCTCCACCGGCTCCACCCACAACTTCACACACGCGCTCGACTCGCACCGCTTTCGCACCACCTCCATGACACCCACGTCCCTGCCGACGTGTTAACCGACCGGAGGAAGCCGTGGCCCAGCCGCCCAGGTTTCGCAAAGACGCAGTCGCAGTACCGGAGGAGAAGCACCCGGTCGACGAGACCCTGCCTCCGCTGAAGATGTTCACCAGCGGCCTGCAACACGTGGCCGCCATGTACGCGGGTGTCGTCGCCCCGCCCATGATCGTCGGCCCCGCGGTCGGACTCTCCGCCACCGAGACCGCCTTCCTGATGGGCGCCTCGCTCTTCACCGCCGGGCTCGCCACCCTCCTGCAGACCCTCGGTTTCTGGAAGGTTGGCGCCAGACTCCCCTTCGTCAACGGTGTCTCCTTCGCCGGTGTGACCCCGATGATCGCGATAGGGAAGGGGGAGGGCGCGGACGCCCTCCCCGTCATCTTCGGAGCGATCATCGTCGCCGGGGCCGTCGGCTTCCTGGCCGCCCCCTACTTCGGCAAGCTCGTCCGCTTCTTCCCGCCCGTCGTCACGGGCACGGTCATCACCCTGATCGGCGTCTCGCTCCTGCCCGTGGCCTTCAACTGGTCGCAGGGCGGCAACCGCACCGCCGCCGACTACGGCTCGATGCAGAACATCGGCCTGGCCGCCGTCACCCTGGTGATCGTCCTGCTCATGCGCAAGCTCCTGCGCGGCTTCCTCCAGCAGATCTCCATCCTGCTCGGCCTGGTCGCGGGCACCCTGATCGCGCTTCCGCTGGGAATGACCAGCTTCGACGCCGTCGAGAACGCCTCGTTGGTCGGCTTCCCGACCCCCTTCCACTTCGGCGCCCCGCAGTTCCAGGCCGCCGCGATCGTCTCGATGTGCATCGTCATGCTCGTCTGCATGACCGAGTCCACCGCCGACATCCTGGCGCTGGGCAAGATCGTCGGGCGGCCGGCGGACGAGAAGGCCATCGCGGGAGGCCTGCGCGCCGACACCCTCGGCAGCGCGATCAGCCCGCTCTTCAACGGGTTCATGTGCAGCGCCTTCGCACAGAACATCGGCCTGGTCGCCATGACCAAGGTGCGCAGCCGCTTCGTCGTCGCCGCGGGCGGCGGCATCCTGATCCTGCTGGGACTGTGCCCGATGGCGGCCTCCGTCATCGCAGTGGTGCCGCTGCCCGTCCTCGGCGGCGCCGGCATCGTCCTGTTCGGTTCGGTGGCCGCCAGCGGCATCCAGACCCTGGCCGGCGCGGCCATGGAGAAGGGCGAGAACGCCCTGATCGTCGCCGCCTCCGTGGGCATCGGGCTGATCCCGATCGCCGCGCCGGACTTCTACCACGCCTTCCCCAAGGACCTGCTGGTCGTCCTCGACTCCGGCATCAGCACCGGCTGCGTGGTGGCCATCGTGCTGAACCTGGCCTTCAACCACCTCGGAGCCAGGAAGGGCGCGGCCTCGGGGGCCGCACCCGAACCGGTGCCCGTCCACTGACCGGCCCGGCGCGCAGGTCGGGCGGCCGGTCCGGCCGCACGGCCCGGAAGGAACGACGGCGGTGCGCCCGCCACCCACTGCGGGTGTGGCGGGCGCACCGCCGTGTCCGGGTACGGGCGAACCGCCGTGCGCCCGTACGTATGTGACGGCGCGCCGGGTCAGGGCCGCCGGAGCATCAGGTCCCCGCCGGCCCGGCCGGCTCGATCACGCCGTCGAGTGCTACGGCGCCGGCGTCAGGGACATCCCCGTGTGATCGCCGCCCGCCGTGTTCTTGCAGCTGGAGGCGGATGCCGCGGGCTGTGCCACGGCCAGGGCCAGGCAGCGGCCGGCGGCCAGCTGGCCGTAGTGGTTGGGGTGCATGGACTCCTGGATCAGGCCCTGCGACTCGTTGTTGTCGATCCAGCGCGCCCACTCGCTCGTCTTCGCCGAGGCAGGGACGGTGGAGCTCACCAGCTTGCTCGACTTCGCGCACACCTCGCGTCCCTGGAGCATGTCCCGCAGGTCCAGGAACTGCACGCCCTTGGCGGCGGCCACGCCCTTGATGCGGTTCGCGATCTGCGGCACGAGCGAGTCGCGCGCCCAGTCCGAGTCCCGGTTCCAGAAGGGGCAGCCGCCCGTGTTGAGCCGGCTCCAGTCGCTCTGCGTGTACCGGTTCTCGGCGCCGCGCGGGATCGGCGACGGGTAGGACTGGAGCACGATCCGGTAGGAGGAGTCGGCGTACCCGGCCGTGCGCATCACGGCCCGGATCTCGTCGACCGACTTGCCGACGTCGGCCATGACGGCGTCGATCTTCTGGTCGACGCCGTACTGCTGGTCGTCGTAGCAGTACGAGTTCCAGATGACGAAGTCGAGGGCGCAGTCCTTGATGATGTCGGCGAAGCCCAGGTCGTTGCCGCCGATGGACAGGGCGATGACCTTGACGTCGTGGCTCGCGGCCACCGCGGCCAGCTGGTCGGCCTGCGGGGCTTCGCCCTTGTAGGAGACGCCGCCGTTGGAGGCGCGGAACACGTTCTGCGAGACGGCCCCGGAACAGGCGAGGTTCACGGCGACGTCGGCGATCGCCCCGGCGCTGCGCACCTCGGCGGAGTCGGACCGGTGGCAGCCGCCGGCCGTGGCCCCGTAGACCTTGGCGGGGTCGTAGGTGCTGCCGCCGACCCAGCCCCGGTCGGTGCCGTTGCGGCTGCCGGTGTTGGTCAGGCTGTTGCCCTTCCATCGGCCGCCCTCGCCGGATATGTAGCTGTCGCCCAGGGAGACCACGGCGGTGGGCCCGGTCCCGGAGGCGGCGACGGCGGTCCCGGGACCGCCGGCCAGCAGCGCGCCGGCGGCGAGCGGCACGGTCACGGCGGCACAGGCCAGTCGTCGCACCCGGCTGGCGGCCCGGTCCTTGCTGACGTTGCGGAATCCGATCACTGCGGAACTCCTGCGCTCGGCCACGCCGAAGCCGGCAACGACCGCATCGGCGGCGTTGCCGTTCGTGTGGCTGGGAAAGTGGGGGTACCGCCGGCCGGTGGCATCGGAAAGGTGACACGGACCCGCTTGTTACCGCTAGGTACATGCAAGTTACGAACCAGTAACGAACGATCGGTCGTTCGGTTCGGAGGTCCGCAGGTGCACCCCAACTCCCCTTCTGGGCAAATCGGCTGACGGGCAGTCCGGAGATCGTGCGCCCTGTGCAACAAAGACCACCTTCCGGGCGAGCGCAGGCACCGGGGAGGACGAGGGGACGCCACGCATGAAGTCCAGGGTTGTGGCTGCCATCGACTTCGGGACGCACGGCTCGGGGTTCGCCTGGGCGGTACTCCCGGCCGGCGCGCAAGCGCCCGACCAGCGCCAGATCGACTACCCCGACCAGTGGGACGACGCGCCCCTCACCTATCCGAAGAACCTCTCCGCCCTCTTCCTGGACCCCGACGGCAACGCCGGTTCCAGGTCCAGGTGCTGGCCCCGCGCCTCGGTCAGGCGGCGTTCAAGGCCCTGGAGGCGGCCCCGGCCCAGCTCCTGGAGTTGATGGACGACTTCGAATGGATGAAGGGACCATGCCCGCGCGCTCATCGAGAACGCGCGGCTGCGCGTGAAGCGCAAGCGCTGACCGCGGGCGGCGGGCGGCGAGGCCGGGGCGGACACGGCTCCGCCCCCGTGCCGTGGGCGGCGGGGGCGGAGCCGGCCGGGTCGGGCCGCTGTGCGTGTCGGCCGGATCCGGGCTGTCAGCCGATGAGCTGGTCGTACGCGGGGAGCGTGAGGAAGTCCGCGTAGTCGGCGTCCAGGGAGACCTTGAGGAAGAGGTCGTGGGCCTGCTGCCACTTGCCGGCCGCGAAGGCCTCCTCGCCGAGCTCCGCGCGCAGGGCGGCCAGTTCCTCGGCCGCCATCTCGCGGGTCAGTGCGGCCGTGGCGGTCTTGCCGTTCTCGAAGACGACTCCGGCGTTGATCCACTGCCAGATCTGCGAGCGGGAGATCTCGGCGGTGGCCGCGTCCTCCATCAGGCCGAAGATGCCGACGGCGCCGAGGCCGCGCAGCCAGGCCTCGATGTAGCGGATGCCGACCTGGACCGCGTTGCGCAGGCCCTCGTAGGTCGGCTTCGCGTCGAGGGAGTCGATCGCGATGAGCTCGCCCGGGGCCACCGAGACGTCCTCGCGCAGCCGGTCCTTCTGGTGGGGCTTGTCGCCGAGGACGGCGTCGAAGGAGGCCATGGCGATCGGGACCAGGTCGGGGTGGGCGACCCAGGAGCCGTCGAAGCCGTCGCCCGCCTCGCGGTCCTTGTCCGCCTTGACCTTCGCGAAGGCGATCTTGTTGGCCTCGGCGTCCTTGCGGGACGGGATGAAGGCCGCCATGCCGCCGATGGCGTGGGCGCCGCGCTTGTGGCAGGTGCGGACCAGCAGTTCGGTGTACGCGCGCATGAAGGGGGCGGTCATCGTCACCGCGTTGCGGTCCGGCAGGACGAACTTCTCGCCGCCGTCACGGAAGTTCTTCACGATGGAGAAGAGGTAGTCCCAGCGGCCCGCGTTCAGGCCCGCGGCGTGGTCGCGCAGCTCGTAGAGGATCTCGTCCATCTCGTACGCGGCGGTGATCGTCTCGATCAGGACGGTCGCGCGGACGGTGCCCTGCGGGATGCCGACGTAGTCCTGGGAGAAGACGAAGATGTCGTTCCACAGGCGCGCCTCCAGGTGCGACTCCGTCTTCGGCAGGTAGAAGTACGGGCCCTTGCCGAGGTCGATCAGGCGCTTGGCGTTGTGGAAGAAGTACAGGCCGAAGTCCACCAGTGAGCCGGAGGCCGGGCCGCCCTCGAACTGCAGGTGGCGCTCCTGAAGGTGCCAGCCGCGCGGGCGCATGACGACGGTCGCGAGCTCCTCGGCGGGCCGCAGGGCGTACGACTTGCCGGTGCGCGCGTCGGTGAAGTCGATGCGGCGCTCGTAGGCGTCGATCAGATTGAGCTGGCCGAGGACGACGTTCTCCCAGGTGGGGGCCGAGGCGTCCTCGAAGTCGGCGAGCCAGACCTTGGCGCCCGAGTTCAGGGCGTTGACGGTCATCTTGCGGTCCGTCGGACCGGTGATCTCCACACGGCGGTCGTTCAGTGCGGCCGGGGCCGGCGCCACCTTCCAGTCGCCCTCGCGGACCTGTGCGGTGTCCGGGAGGAAGTCCAGGGTGGAGGTCCGGGCGATCTCGGCACGGCGCTCGCCGCGGCGGGCGAGGAGCTCGGCGCGGCGGGGGCCGAACCGCCGGTGGAGTTCGGCCACGAAGGTGAGGGCCGCTTCGGTGAGGACTTCGTCCTGCCGCGGCAGGGGCTCGGCATCGACGATGGCCAGCGGGGACGGCGCTGGTGCGGACATAACTGTCACTCCTTCAGCGGCGGTGCCTGGCGGCCGCGGGGAATGCTCGCGCGTGACGGCACGCAGTGCCGTCGGGTGTGGAGAGCTCCGAAATACGGTCGCGGGCGCCGTCTGTGGGTTCAGGGCGCTTCTGACCAGTGGATAGTAATTTCCTCATGGTGGAAGTTCAATGGTTTGTTGATGTCGAGATTCTCCGAGTCGACAGATTCCACTTTCCGGTGGCCCTCGGTGCCACTGCCGTCACGCGGTGCTCAGAGAAGTCGGGCCAGGTCGGGCGGCGTGTCGATGTCAAAGGCCTCCGCGACGTCCGAGCACTCCACCAGCATGAGCTCTGCGGCGTGGCGCGCCAGGTGGACCCGGGCGCCCTTGTCGCCCGTGGCCGTCGCCGCGATGTCCGCCCAGCGGTCCGCCCCGAACAGCACGGGATGCCCGCGCTCCCCGCCGTACGACGCCGCCACCAGGCTCGCGGGGGAGCGGTAGGCCGCCCGGACCCGGGCCACGGCCGCCGGGCCGATGCCCGGCTGGTCGACCAGCGAGACCAGGGCCGCACCGGCGTCCGTACCGGCCAGTGAGGCGAGGCCGACCCGCAGCGAGGAACCCATCCCCTCCGCCCAGTCCGGGTTGTCCACGACCACGCAGCCGCTCAGGTCGGCGCGCTCGCGGACCTCGGCCGCCGAGGCGCCGAGGACCACGTGCACCGGGCCGCAGCCCGCCTCCCGCAGCACCCGCACGGCGTTCTCCACCAGCGGCCGGCCGCGGTAGGGCAGCAGGGCCTTGGGGCGGCCGCCGAGCCGGCGACCACCGCCGGCGGCCAGGAGGAGACCGGCGATCACGGGTGAACCGGAGTGCGTGGTGGCTGACATGCCACCGATTCTCGCTCCTGAGCGCGGACCTGCG
This sequence comes from Streptomyces sp. NPDC060232, assembly GCF_042726555.1. Classification (NCBI taxonomy): domain Bacteria; kingdom Bacillati; phylum Actinomycetota; class Actinomycetes; order Kitasatosporales; family Streptomycetaceae; genus Streptomyces; species Streptomyces sp. NPDC060232. The sequence goes on from NZ_JBHXAG010000021.1 coordinate 47,253, forward strand.
GCCGGCGCGCCAGGGTGCGCCGTACGGAGGCCGGTGCGGCCCCGATCCGCAGCGGCCGGGCGATCCGGTTCCCGGCGGCGGCCGGCAGCGCACGCGCGTCGCGGTCGGTCAGCATCTCGGGGGTCTCCTTGCCCGTCGGGGGCCGATACCGCGAGTCTGGTCCTCGATTGGCCTGGCCGTCAGAGCCAATCAGGGGAGGTTGGCATGGCGAACGGGCGAGTGGTCCAGACAGTGGACAGAACCATCGGCAGCCGCCAACTTGCCGCGCTGCTCCCCGCCGGGGTGCTGGCCCGACCCGGCTACCGGGCGCTCGCCGACGCCGTCCGCACGCTGATCCTCGACGGCCGCATCGCCCTGCACGTCCGCCTGCCCGCCGAACGCGAACTCGCCGAAGCCGTCGGCGCCAGCCGGGCCACCGTCACCGGCGCCTACGACCTGCTGCGCGAGAGCGGCTACGTCCGCAGCCGGCGCGGCTCCGGCACCTGGACCGAGCTCCCGGAAGGCCACCGCCCCGTCGGCGCCCACGCCCTCCTCGGCGCCGACGGCCACACCGCCGACGGCGATCCCGGCATCGACCTGGCCATCGCCGCCATGAGCGCCCCCGACGGCGCCCTCGCCGACGCCCTCACCTGGGCCGCGCCACGACTGATCGACGCCGCCCGCACGCCCGGCTACCACCCCTTCGGCCTGCCCGACCTGCGTACCGCCGTCGCCGACCGCTTCACCCGGCGCGGCCTGCCCACCCGCCCCGAGCAGATCCTCGTCACCTCCGGTGCCCAGCAGGCCTTCACCCTGGTCGTCAGCCTGCTCTGCCGCGCCGGGGACCGGGTCGTCACCGAGAACCCCACCTACGCCAACGCCCTGGACGCCCTGCGCCACGCCCGCCTGCGCACCGGTTCCATCGCCGTCTCCGACTCCGGCTGGGACATGGAGATCGCCGAGTCCACGCTGCGCCAGACCGTGCCCAGGCTGGCCTACGTGATCCCCGACTTCCACAACCCGACGGGCGCCCTCATGCCCGAGGAGGAGCGGCTGCGGCTGCTCGCGGCGACCCGGCGCACCGGCACCTGGCTGGTCGTCGACGAGACCGTCGCCGACATAGCCCTGGACGTCCCCGCCCCCGCCCCCCTGGCCTCCCTGGCCCCGCGCGGCGGCGCCGACCACGTGGTGACCATCGGCTCGCTCAGCAAGACCCACTGGGGCGGCCTGCGCGTCGGCTGGGTCCGGGCCACCGCGAAGATGATCACCGAGCTGACGGCCGTACGGGTCAGCGCCGACATGACCGGCTCCGTCCTCGACCAGCTCGTCGCGCTCCCGCTGCTGGCCGGCATGGAACGCACCCTGCCCGCACGGCTCGCCGAGCTGCGGAGCCGGCGCACGGCCCTGGTGGACTCCCTCCAGCGGCACAGCCCGCAATGGTCCTGGCAGGTACCGCCGGGCGGCCTCTCGCTCTGGGTGGACCTCGGCGAACCGGTCAGCTCCGCCCTGGCCGAACGAGCCGCGGCCGCCGGAGTGCACATCGGCCGCGGCGCCCGCTTCGGCGTGGACCCGGGCACCTTCGAACACCGCCTGCGCATCCCGTACACCCTCCCCGCGGACCGCCTGGACGAGGGCGTACGCCGCCTCGCGACCGCCTTCCACGACGGCGGCCCGCTGCCCCCGTCGGTGGACCGGCCGTACTGGGTGGCGTAGGGGGCCCCTCGGCACGCACCGGGGACAGCCCGGGGGGCGCCCGGCCCCGGCGGCCTACGGAGTGCGGATCAGGCGGCGGGTGGCGGCCGCCGCCACTGCCGCCGTGCGGGACTCGACGCCCAGCTTCGCGTAGACGTGCACCAGGTGGGACTTGACCGTGGCCTGGCTGAGGAAGAGCCGCTTGGAGATCTGCTGGTTCGACAGTCCGTCCGCCACCAGCTGCAGCACCTCCAGCTCCCGTTTCGTCAGCGCCTCCGCCGGCGTCCGCATCCGGTCCATCAGGCGCAGCGCCACCGCCGGGGCCAGTGCCGACTGGCCCGCGGCGGCCGTCCGTACGGCGGCCGCCAGCTCCTCCGGCGGGGCGTCCTTGAGCAGGTAGCCCGAGGCGCCCGCCTCCACCGCCGCGAGGATGTCCGCGTCCGTGTCGTAGGTGGTCAGCACCAGCACCCGGGGGGCGCCGGAGCGAGCCGTGATCAGGGCCGTCGCCTCGGAGCCGTGCATGCCCGCGCCGAACTGCAGGTCCATCAGCACCACGTCCACCGGTTCGCGGGCGGCCAGCTCCACCGCCCGCTCGGCGGTCGCCGCCTCGGCCACCACCGCGAAGTCCGCCTCGGTGTCCAGCACCGCGCGCAGGCCCGCCCGGACCACGGGGTGGTCGTCGGCGAGCAGAAGACGGATGGTCACAGGGCCTCCACGGGTTCCGTGTGCTCCAGGTGTTCCAGCGGCAGCGGGAGGGTCACGGCCACGGCGGTGCCCTGGCCCGGGTCGGACTCCACGGTGAACAGCCCGCCCAGCGACTCCGCGCGCGAGCGCATCGCAGGCAGTCCGAAGCCCCCGTCGGCGGAGCCGGAGCCGACGCCCGGGCGCGGCGCCGCCGACGAGGGGTCGAAGCCGTCGCCGTCGTCGACGATGTCCAGCGTCACCGAGGCGTCCATGAAGGTCAGTGTGATCTCGGCGCGCCCGGCCCGGGCGTGCCGCACCACGTTGGCCAGCGCCGACTGGGCGATCCGCAGCAGCGCCACCTCGTACGGGGTGGGCAGCACCCGCGGCCGGCCGCTCAGCGAGAACCGCACCCGCGGGCCCGGCACCCCCGCGCACAGCCGCTCCAGCGCCGCAGCGAGCGAGCCGTGCTCCAGGTCCGGCGGCGTGAGGGCCCGTACGAAGCGACGCGCCTCGGCGAGGTTGTCCTGCGCGGCCTGACGGGCCTGCGCGATGTGCGGCAGGGCCGGGGCCCCCTCCGGCAGCGCCCGCTCGGCGGCCCGCAGCAGCAGCTGGATGGAGGACAGGCCCTGCGCGAGGGTGTCGTGGATCTCCCGGGCCAGGCGCTCCCTCTCGGCCAGGATCCCGGCGCCGCGTTCGGCCGCGGCCAGCTCGGCCCGCGTGGTGATCAGCTCCTCGATCAGCTCCCGGCGGCGTTCGCTCTCGCGGTACAGCGCCTGGTAGCCCAGTACGGTCGCCACGGCCACCGCCCCGCCGAGCAGCGGCCCCAGGAAGGCCCCCGGCGTCGCCGCGCTGCTGTGCGCGAGGAAGCCGCCGATGGCGGCGCAGGCGGTCACCGCGACGGCCGCGACACCCCAGCGCAGCCGCAGCAGGTGCAGTTCCAGGAAGTACAGCGGGAAGGCGATCCACAGCCCGTCGGGGGAGACCGCCAGCAGGCCCGCCCAGGCCGCCCCGAGCCCGGCCAGCCACACCGCGCCCGCCCGCTGGGAGCGGTGCACGGCGGGGGTCCGTACGCCGGCTGCGTACACGGCGGCGAGCAGCGCGCAGGCGACGACCACCCAGCCGGCCCAGGGTGCGGAGTCGGCGACGGCGCGGCCGGCGGCCAGTGCGAGCAGCCCGAGGAGCAGGGCGTGCAGGCACAGTCGCAGCACCTTCGACACGGGCGTCAGGGAGCGGGCGGCGGGCGCGGCGGGGGGCGCGCAGGCGCGGGGCGGGGCGGGGGGAGCAGCAGCAGTCATCTCCCGACCAGCGTAGAGCGGTCCCGGCCGGCCCCGGTCAACCGAAAGTTCGATGTCCGGGTGCGCCCTTCGATGCGCAGGTCGCTACCGGGGCGCGATGCCCCGCCCCCACAGGGAAGACCAAGGTGGGGTCATGTTCGTCGCATGGAGAGATCTACGGTTCGCCAAGGGCCGCTTCGCCCTGATGGGCTCGGTCGTGTTGCTGATCACGCTGATGGTCGGCCTGCTGTCCGGGCTCACCGCAGGCCTGGCCCGGGAGAACATCTCGGCCCTCACCGGCCTGCCCGCCTCACACCTGGCCTTCGCCGCGCCCGCCGGGGACCAGAAGGTGTCCTTCACCAACTCGCAGGTGCCCGAGTCCGCCTGGCTGGCCTGGCGGGCCCAGCCCGGCGTGCGGTCGGCGGAGCCCCTCGGGATCCGCACCGCCAACGCCGTCTCGGGTGAGCGCACCACCGCGGTCTCGGTCTTCGGCGTGGACCCGGCCGGCGGCCTCGCGCCGCGGGACGCCGGCCTGGCGCAGGGGCGGGTGGTCCTCGCACAGAAGGCGGCCAAGGAGCTGGGCGGGCTCACCGCCGGCGCCACACTCAGGATCGGGCCGCTGGAGCTGACCGTGGCCGCCGTCGCCGGCACCGCCGCCTATAGCCACACGCCGGTCGTCTGGATGGACCTCGGCGACTGGCAGCGCATCGGCAACCCCGGCACCTCCGGTGACACCCTCGCCACCGTCGTCGCCGTCTCCGGCAGCGGCGTGGACCTCGCCGCCGCCGACCGGGCCGCGTCCACCAGGGCGCAGACCGTCGACGAGGCCCTGGGCGCCATCGGCTCCTACCAGGCCGAGAACGGCTCGCTGCAGCTGATGCGCGGCTTCCTCTTCGCCATCTCGGCCCTGGTCACAGGGGCGTTCTTCACGGTGTGGACCATCCAGCGCAGCGGCGACATCGCCGTCCTGAAGGCCCTGGGCGCCTCCACCCCGTACCTCCTGCGGGACGCCCTCGGCCAGGCCGTGGTGATGCTCGCCGTGGGCACCGGGCTGGGCACGGCGCTCGCCGCCGGCTTCGGCGCGCTGATCAGCGGCGGTGACGTGCCCTTCGTCCTCGACGCCGTCACGGTGCTCCTCCCCGCCGCGATCATGATCGCGCTCGGCGCGCTGGGCGCGGCACTGTCCATCCGGCGGATCACCGCCGTCGACCCGCTGACCGCCCTCGGGAGCGCCCGATGACCCTCCTCGTCCACGACGCCACGCTCACCTACCCCGACGGGGAGGGCCGGCTCACCGCTCTCGACGCGGTCGGCCTGGAGGTGCCCGCCGGGACCCTGACGGCGGTCATCGGACCCTCAGGCTCCGGCAAGTCCTCCCTGCTCGCGGTCGCCGCCACCCTCGTCACCCCGGACCGCGGCCGGGTCGTCGTCGCGGGCGAGGACACCACGCGGATGGGCCCCGCCGAGAAGTCGGCCCTGCGCCGGGAGAAGATCGGCATCGTCTTCCAGCAGCCGAACCTGCCGGCCTCGCTGACCGCCGCCGAGCAGCTCCAGGTCATGGCGCACCTCGCGGGCAGGCCGGCGAAGGCCCTGCGCCGGCGGGCGCTGGAGCTGCTGGACGCGGTGGGCCTGGCCGACAAGGCTGACAAGCGTCCCCACCAGCTCTCCGGCGGTCAGCGCCAGCGCGTCAACATCGCCCGCGCGCTGATGAACGAGCCCGCCGTCCTGCTGGTCGACGAGCCCACCAGCGCCCTCGACCACGAGCGCGGCGCGGCCGTGCTGGACCTGCTGGTGACCCTGACGCGCGAGCGCTCCACCGCCACCGTGCTGGTCACCCACGACCACGCCCACCTGGGGCGGGTGGACCGTACGGCGACGATGGCCGACGGCCGGCTCACCGCGTCAGTTCCCGCGTGACGCCGGCTCGTCGACCTGGGCGGGCCGCGCCGAAGGAGCCAGGTAGGCGAGGTGGCCGCGCAGACCCGGGAAGTCGGGCAGGGGGAGCGGCCGCCAGCCCCGGGCCCACGGGGGCGGCGCCGCCCCGCCCGCCACCAGCACCGCCGTGGGGCGGGTGCGGGCGAGAGCGGCGAGCCCGTCGGGGGTGATGCTGCCGTCGTGGCCCCCGTAGACCTGGCGCGAGGCGCACCCGGCGCGGAACGCCACCCGGACGGCCTCCTCGCCGCTGACCACGCAGGGCGGCCGCACCCCCTGGCGGTGCAGTGCGGCGACCACGGCGGTGAACGCCGCCCGGTTGGCCCGGCTGCGCGCGCCCAGCGTGGCGGTGACTGCGAGCTGGAGCGCGAAGTGCGCGGCCAGCGCCAGGCAGAGCGTCCAGAGGGCGAACGGGCGGGTGCGGGCCCGGGTGAACAGCCGGGCCAGGCACAGGGCGACGGGCAGGGCCAGCAGGGCGTACGCGGGCAGCAGGAAGCGGGGCGCCGCGTACCCGACCAGCAGCAGGTACGGCGCCGCAAGCGACAGCGCGGCCGCCGCGGGTACGAGGACCAGGCGCAGCCGCCTGGTCCGGTACGCGGTGACGAGCCCGCCCGCGGTGAGCAGCGGCAGCGCGAACCACCACAGCGCGGTGACGGGCTGGGACCAGGGCACGTCGCACGGGCGGCAGAGCGTACGGCCGCCCAGGGCGCGCAGGTGGTGGCCGAAGGCCGGGTTCCAGCCGAGGCCGCCCTGGATCTCGCCGGCGCGGTGCAGCCGGGGGAGGAGGCCGCCGTAGCGGAGCTCGGCCTCGACGACCCACTCGCCGCCTCCGAGCAGCGCACCCGCCGCGAGCGCCGCGAGCAGCGCGGGCCGCCGCCCGGCGCGCACGGCCGGGACGGCGCACACCAGGGGCAGGACGAGCCAGACCGCGTCGGAGGGGCGCATGAGCGCGGCGAGGCAGATCCCGGCGACGAGCCCGGCGAGCGCGATGCGGTCACCGGGGTCGCGGGCGGCCCGCAGGAAGCAGCCGACGGCGAGGAGCGCCCCGAAGGCCACCCAGAGGTTGGGCATGGCCTGCGGGCCGTAGAACAGGGTCGTCCACAGGCCGGCGAAGAGGGCCCCGGCCAGGGCGAGGACCGGCGCGGGGATCAGTCGCCGCCATACCCACAGGGAGAGCAGGAGCGCCGCCGCCGACAGCAGCGCCAGGTAGATCCGCAGGGCCGTGACGGACGGGGTGAGGACCGTGACGGGGGCGACGAGGAGGGTGACTCCGCGGGCGCGCGGGGCGCTGAAGAACGCGGCGGGAGCCTCGCGCGCGACCTGGCTGACGTACACGGTCTCGTCCCAGCCGAGTCCGGTGCCCGGCACGGCAAGGAGCAGCTGGGCGACGGCGTACGCGGCGGCGACGGGGGCCAGCCAGACGAGAGCCCGCCGCCGCCCCGCGACGGCGGCGGGCTCTGGCAGGGCATCGGGCGGGCTCGGCGCCGTGACGGGCTTCGGGGCCATGGGCGGACCTCGGGGCGGGGAGGCGGGGCAGTTGCCGACCACGCTGCCCCGCCGGGGCGTGCCCCGCCATCGCGGACCAGCAGTCGGCCCAGCGCCGGACCGGGACCGCCGTGCCCAGCCCGTGCGGGGGGCGTACGACAAGGCCCCGGCCGCACCCTCGAAGCGAGGGGCGGCCGGGGCCTTCGTACGGCTGTGTGACGGTCCTACGCGGGGGTCTGGTTGGACAGGGCCACCGACAGCTCGTCGGCGACGTTCTTGAGGATCGGGACGAAGGACTCGGCCACGGCCTCGGTGACGCGGCCGGCCGGACCGGAGATGGAGATCGCGGCGGCGGTCGGCGAGTTCGGCACCGACACGGCGAGGCAGCGGACTCCTATCTCCTGCTCGTTGTCGTCGACCGCGTAGCCCACCCTGCGGACCTGCTCCAGCGCCTCCAGGAAGCCCTCGGGCGTGGTGATGGTCTTCTCGGTCGCCGCCGGCATGCCCGTGCGCGCGAGGAGGGCCCGTACCTCCTCGGCCGGGGTGTGGGCCAGGAGCGCCTTGCCCACACCGGTGGAGTGCGGCAGCACCCGGCGGCCGACCTCGGTGAACATGCGCATCGAGTGCTTGGACGGCACCTGGGCGACGTAGACGATCTCGTCCCCGTCGAGCAGGGCCATGTTCGCCGTCTCGCCGGTCTCCTCGACCAGACGGGCGAGGTAGGGGCGGGCCCAGGTCCCCAGGAGGCGCGACGCGGACTCGCCGAGGCGGATCAGGCGGGGGCCGAGGGAGTACCGTCGGTTGGGCTGCTGGCGTACGTATCCGCACGCCACCAGCGTGCGCATCAGGCGGTGGATCGTGGGCAGAGGCAGACCGCTGGCGGCGGACAGCTCGCTCAGGCCGACCTCGCCCCCGGCGTCGGCCATACGTTCGAGCAGATCGAAGGCGCGCTCAAGGGACTGGACGCCACCGCTGGCGGCAGGGGTCTTTGAGGAAGCGTCGGTGGTGCTGGCGCTGGACGTCGGCACGGCGCGGTCCTTTCGGTGCTGGCAGGCAAGGGAGCAGCCTACCCGGCGGTCGGCGTCGGCCCCAGCGCTGGGGTCGGGGCCGACGCCGCCGGTCAGAGGTGGTTTGTCCTGGTGGCGGACGTCCTCGTGAAGTTATCCGCCCGACTCCCGCGACGGTAGCTACATTCTGTATGGCGAAATCATCATTCCATCCTGTGGAAACATCCAAGTGTGGTCCTGGCGTGTCAGGGGTCCGTCCGGGTGCTCTTGACTGCTCCCGGATCGGCGGGAAGACTCCGTCAACAGAACGTTGAATTTCGCTCTGTGGAAGTAGATGGGGAGGTTCCGGTGGCCGACGTGGCTGTGGAACTGGTACTGCGCTCGACGCGCGTCATCACCCCCGAGGGGACGCGGGCCGCCTCGGTCGCCGTCGCCGGCGGGAAGATCACGGCCGTGCTCGAACACGACGCCGAAGTACCGGCCGGAGCCCGGCTGGAGGACTTCGGCGACGACGTCCTGCTCCCCGGCCTCGTCGACACCCACGTCCACGTGAACGACCCGGGCCGCACCGAGTGGGAGGGCTTCTGGACGGCCACCCGCGCCGCCGCGGCCGGCGGCATCACCACGATCCTCGACATGCCGCTCAACTCCCTCCCGCCGACCACCACGGTCGACAACCTGCGCGTCAAGCAGGAGGTCGCGCGCGCCAAGGCGCACGTGGACGTCGGCTTCTGGGGCGGCGCCCTCCCGGACAACGTCAAGGACCTGGCCCCGCTGCACGACGCCGGCGTCTACGGCTTCAAGTGCTTCCTGTCGCCCTCGGGCGTGGAGGAGTTCCCCGAGCTCGACCAGGAACAGCTCGCCACCTCCCTCGCCGAGATCACCGGCTTCGGCGGCCTGCTGATCGTGCACGCCGAGGACCCCCACCACCTCGACGCCGCCCCCCTCGTCCCGGGCCCCAAGTACGCCGACTTCCTGGCCTCCCGGCCGCGCGACGCCGAGAACACCGCCATCGGCAACCTGATCGCCCAGGCGAAGCGGCTGAACGCCCGCGTCCACGTCCTGCACCTGTCCTCCTCCGACGCGCTGCCGCTGATCGCCGCCGCCAAGGCCGAGGGCGTGCGGATCACCGTCGAGTCCTGCCCGCACTACCTCACTCTCACCGCGGAGGAAGTGCCGGACGGTGCCAGCGAGTTCAAGTGCTGCCCGCCCATCCGCGAGGCCGCCAACCAGGACCTCCTGTGGGACGCGCTCGCCGACGGCACCATCGACTGCATCGTCTCCGACCACTCGCCCTCCACCGCGGACCTGAAGACCAGCGACTTCGCCACCGCGTGGGGCGGCATCTCCTCCCTCCAGCTCGGCCTCCCCGCCGTCTGGACCGAGGCGCGCCGCCGCGGCCGGACCCTGGAGGACGTCGTCCGCTGGATGTCCGCCGCCCCGGCCGCCCTCGCCGGGCTGGCGCAGAAGGGCGCGATCGAGGCCGGCCGCGACGCCGACTTCGCCGTGCTCGCCCCCGAAGAAGCGTTCACCGTGGACCCGGCCGAACTCCACCACCGCAACCAGGTCACGGCGTACGCGGGCAAGACCCTGCACGGCGTCGTGAAGTCCACCTGGCTGCGCGGCACGCAGATCGCCGACCACGGCACCCCGACCGAGCCCACGGGCCTCCTCCTCGAAAGGCAGAACTGACCAGTGGCGATTGAATCCTTCACCGGCAACGCGAACCCGTACGGAGGCGGCGACCCGTACGCGGACTACCGCACCGCCGACTTCCCCTTCACCCGGTACGCGAACCTCGCCGCCCGTGAGCTGGGCGCCGGTGTCATCGCCGCCAACGACGAGTTCTTCGCCCAGCGCGAGAACCTGCTGATCTCCGAGGCCGCGCACTTCGACCCCGAGGACTTCGGCCACAAGGGCAAGGTCATGGACGGCTGGGAGACCCGCCGCCGCCGCGGCGTCTGCGCCACCCAGCCCTGGCCCACGCCCGAGGACCACGACTGGGCGCTGGTGCGCCTGGGCGCCCCCGGCGTCATCCGCGGCATCGTGGTCGACACCGCCCACTTCCGCGGCAACATGCCGCAGGCCGTCTCCGTCGAGGCCACCAACTGGGAGGGCGCCCTCGCACCGACCCCGGAGGAGCTCCAGGGCGACGGCGTGAAGTGGACGACCATCGTGCCCCGCACGGCGGTCGGCGGCCACGCCGCCAACGGCTTCGAGGTCGACGCCGAGCAGCGCTTCACGCACCTGCGCGTCAACCAGCACCCCGACGGCGGCATCGCCCGCCTGCGCGTCCACGGCGAGGTCCTGCCCGACCCGGAGTGGCTCGCCGCGCTCGGCTCCTTCGACGTGGTGGCCCTGGAGAACGGCGGCTCCGTCCAGGACGCCTCCAACCGCTTCTACTCCCCGCCGACCAACACCATCAACCCGGGCCGCTCCCGCAAGATGGACGACGGCTGGGAGACCGCCCGCCGCCGCGACAACGGCAACGACTGGATCCGCTACCAGCTCGTCACCGAGTCCGAGATCCGCGCCGTCGAGATCGACACCGCCTACCTCAAGGGCAACTCGGCCGGCTGGGCCTCGCTGTCGGTGAAGACGGGCGAGGAGGGCGAGTGGACGGAGTTCCTGCCGCGCACTCGCCTGCAGCCCGACACCAACCACCGCTTCGTCCTGGACACCCCGGCGGTGGGCACGCACGTGCGCATCGACATCTACCCGGACGGCGGCTTCTCCCGCCTGCGCCTGTTCGGCTCGCTGACGGAGGCCGGCGCGGCCGCGCTGACCGCCCGCCACCAGGAACTGGGCGGCTGACCCCGCGCCTGTGAACCGTCCCGGGGGCCGACACCCCCGGGGCCCGCAGCACGCGCCTCAGGGCCGCACCGGGATTCCGGTGCGGCCCTGAGGCGCGGGTGTACGGCGGTGCCGCAAGGGCCGCAGGGCAGTTTACGGCGGCTCCTGCGGCTCCTGCGGCTCCTGCGGCTCCTGCGGCGCCCCGGCCTCCGGCCGGTCAGTCGGAGGCCGGGGCGACGGCCGGGGCGGCCACGACCTCGCCGTCCTCGAAGTCGCCGGTGGGCGTGAAGCCGAGCTCGGCGTAGAGGCGCGCGGCGGGGGCGGTCTCCGGGTGGTACGAGAGCCGGATCTCCCGGCAGGACGGCAGCGCGGCGAGCCGCCCGATCAGCGCGCGCACCGCGGCCCGGCCCACGCCCCGGCCCGGCTCGGCGGCGTCGACGATCTTGCCGCCGATCCAGTGCGCGCCGCCCTCCTCGTCGTACGTGCACATCACGTGCCCGACCACCGCGTCACCGGCCCGGATCGCGAGCGAGTTCCACACGCCGCCGCGCATGGACAGCAGCACGTAGCGGGCGCCGAGCGCGGCGACGAACCGCCGCTGGTCGTCCGCCGGCGCCACGTCGGCTGCGGCCCGCCGGTTCTCGTCGGTGATCTCGTCGAGCACCACGCCCCGACCCTGCCCGCAAGCCCCGCAGGCGCGGGCGCATGATCAGAACGGCCGTGGAAGGCGCCTGGTGACGGGTGCTCGGGGCGGGCGGTCCCCGGTCGGCCGCTCCTTGGGGCAGCCGACCGGGTCAGATGGTGACGGGGCCCTTGGCGGTGGCGAACTCGACCGCGACCAGGCCCGGTTCCTCATCCTCGACCCAGGTGACGTCGATCTGGTCGAGGGGGTGGTCGGCCGGTTCGCCGAGGAATTCGGCGATGGAGGCGGCGTCGCCGGCGATGGAGAGCCCGTGGATGGTGGTGGGGGTGCGCGGGTCGGCGCTCGGGCGCTCCTCGGTGGGGACCAGCCACTGCAGGAAGTAGGGCAGTTGCGGGTCCTCCATCAGCTCCAGCAGGCCGATCTGCTTCCACCTCAGGTCGAACCCGTCGGGGCGGACACGGTGGCCCTCGGCCGAGGTGCGGCCGAGGCGGGCCTCGACCGGGGCGATGTCGTCGACGGAGACCACCCAACCGAGCCAGCCGCCGCCCTCGGCGGCGCGGCGCGCGACCGCCTGGCCGAAGGGCGCGCGGTCGGCGGCGGGATGGTCGAGTGTGGTGACGACCTCGACGTAGGTGCCGCCGCTCAGCGGGAGGATGAAATTGCGGGTGCCGAACCGCGGGTGCACACCGCCGTCGGCGAACCCGGCTCCGAGGGCCGACCCGATCCACTGGACGGTGGAGACGAAACTGTCGCGGGCCACCGCATAGGACACGTGATCAAGTCGCACGACGCCATCATCACCCGACAACCCAGACAAATCCCGCCGCCACGCCCACCGCCCCGGCCGCGTCCGCCGCGGATCGCCCCAGGATCCCGACCCGGCATACGGCACCACCACGGGCCCTGCACGTCCAAGAGACAGGCAGGCTTTCGGGGCTGCCCGCGCGTGTCGGACCCTGCGGCACCCCGAGCCGCGCAGGCGCCGGCGAGGCCCGCCGACGGCAGCCGGCCGACGGCCCAGCCCCCGCGCCCGGCGCTCTGGGGCCGGTGCTCGGGAGCCGGGGACCGCCCCGGTCCGGGACTCGCCCCGTGGGGGCCCGGACCTCGTACCCCGGATCCGCCCGCACGCCCGGCGAGGGCTACGCGGCGTGGCCGCCGTCCACCGCGAACTCCGCGCCCGTGACGTAGCCGGCGCCGGGCCCAGCCAGGAAAGCCACCACCTCCGCGACCTCCTCCGGCCTCCCGAACCGGCCGAGTGCCGTCATTGCCGCCTGCGGGCCCGCGTACGGTCCGTCGGCCGGGTTCATGTCGGTGTCGACGGGACCCGGATGTACGAGGTTCGCCGTGATTCCGCGCCCGCCCAGCTCCCGTGCCAGGGCCTTCGTCAGGCCGATCGTCGCGGCTTTGCTCATCGCGTACAGCACGCCGCCCGGCCCCGGCACCCGCTGCGCCATGCAGCTTCCGATCGTGATGATCCGCCCGCCCTCCCGCATACGCCCCGCGGCCGCCTGGGCCGCGAGGAACGCGCCGCGCACGTTGACGCCGAGCACCCGGTCGACCTCGGTCACCCCGACTCCCTCCAGGGGCCCGACCGCCCCCACCCCGGCGTTGTTGACCAGCACGTCGAGCCGCCCGAACCGCCGTACGGTCTCCCCGACCGCGTTCGCGACCTCCGCCGCGTCCCCCGCATCCGCCCGCAGGGCGACGGCCCGCTGCCCGAGTGCCTCCACCGCCTTGACCACCCGGCCCGCAGCCTCGGCATCGCTGACGTACGTGATCGCGACATCCGCCCCCTCCTCGGCGAGCCGCACGGCAACGGCCGCCCCGATCCCCCGACTTCCCCCGGTCACCAGCGCCACCGCGTTCCTGTCCATGCTCTTCCTCCCGCATCGCTTGGTTGCGGCTTCAATCAAATAGCGCCGAACCCCCCACCGCTGGCAGGAATTCGACCCCGCGTTCCCCCGGTCCGCGAACGACGGAGCCCCACCGGGAACGGTCTCCCGGCGGGGCTCCGCGTGACGCTGGACCGTGCTATCCGATGGTGAGGTACTTGTCCCAGGCGTCCTCGTCGACGCCGGTCGCGCCACCGACCGCCGTGCTCCCACCCATGTAGAGCCACTGCTTGCCGCTGGCGTCGACGGCCCAGATGTCGGGGATGCCGTCACCGTTGGCGTCAGGGGTGCCGAGGATCTTCGGAACGGCGCTCCGGCCCCATCCCGTGGTGGCGTAGCCGTAGTCCTGCCCGCCCAGGGCGCTCGCTCCGTCCTTCAGGGAGACGAGGTCGACGCCGCCGTTCGTCCCCGGTTTGCCCTTGCGCAGGACGAGGCCGCGGTTGGGGTTGGCGTTGTCGCGGTAGAGCAGGTCGGGGACCTTGTCGCCGGAGATGTCCCGGACACCGACGATGTCGCGGGAGTCCCAGACCGTGTTGGCCACCTGCTTGTAGGAGGCGAAGCTGGCTCCCGAGTATCCCGAAAACATCCACAGCACGTCGCCGGCGATGGCGAACAGGTCGGGTGTGCCGTCGCCGTCCACGTCCTCGCTGACGACGATCTGGCGGAAGGTCGCCGGGTCCGGCGCGTTGGCGGGCAGCAGGATTTCCATGCGCCGGCCGACGTCGAACTGGCCGGTACCGATACCCGGGTAGACGTACATCTTGCCGTCGGGCATCCGCGCGATGACGTCGGTCAGCCCGTCGCCGGGGAACCAGTCGGTGGAGTGACCGATGAGTGCCGACTTACCGGTGGTCGCGTCCTTCCAGTGGCCGCTGACGGGCGTGCCGTTGTCGAGTGTGGCGAGGACGTGGGCGTCGGTGTCGCCTTGGGAGTCACCGGCGTAGGTGAGCAGGTCTCCCTTCTCGTTGACGGCCAGGATGTCGGGATGGCCGTCGCCGGTGACGTCGCCGGGCTTGTCCAGGCCGGGCCTGGCCTTGACGAGGAACTCGTAGGCGGTGTGGCCGGACACGTTGCCGGACTTGCTTACCGTCCGGACGTAGAGGACGTTGGGACCAGTGGTGTCGACCTGCATCTTGATGGTCGCCTTGTCAGTGGCGTCCGGTGCGGCCTTCTTGTCGAAGAGCGGACGGTTCAGGCTCCACTGGTACTCCTGGACGTCACCGGCCTTGGCGCCGTTTCCGGAGAGGTACAACGCCTGGTCCGGGGTGCCGGCGTGGTTGAGGCTCCAGTTGGTGCCGTTACCGCTGGGCGGGAAGTCCGTCGAGTCGACAGCCGGGTTGGGCGGCACGCTGTGGCTGACGGTGAAGGTGCACCAGCCTCCGCCACCCGAGTCGGCCGGTCCGCTGCCGGGCGACCACCAGCCGTCCTTGTCCCTGGCGCGGGCGAGCCACCAGTACTGCTTGCCGTCCTCGAACGTGTCGAAGGGCACTTCGGCGGTGACGAAGCCGTCGCTGTTGACACGCAGCCATTGGCTGTAGACCTTCGCGTTGTCGCCTCCCCACACCTCGATCTGGATTTCGTGCAGGTTCTGCTGGTCGGTCCTGTCGTCGCGGTCGGTGCCCTGGACCTGGAAGGTGACGTTCGTCTTGCCGATGGCGGTGCCGGCACCGCTGGTCAGGCAGGGGCCGCCGGGGTAGGTCTTCATGTTCGCCGCGACCGGGATGTTCGGGGGAGTGTTGTAGACGATCTCGATGTAGGGAGCAGTCTCGCCGTTGGCGATGAACTTCTTCCAGTAGTACGAGTCCGACTCGTTCGGGGCGGCGAACCCCAGCGACATGGCCCCCCAGCCGTTGTTCGAGGCGTGGGTCACGAGGCCCTTGATGTCGGGCGCGATCCAGTTGTCGGGACACGAGCTGTTGTATCCGTACCCGGAGTGCTCGCTGGTGACCTTCCAGTTCCAGAAACCGGTCGTGTTGTTCCACGTACTCGACGAAGTGATGAAGGGAGTCGAGTAGATGTCCATCGGCTTCTGGTCGCAGGACCACGAGTACGTCTGCAATGCGCGCACATTGGCCGACAGGATGGCGGCGCCGTGCAGCTCGCTGCCGAATTCGAAGTTGAAGATGGAACGGGACGTGCCGCCGGTGGTGGACTCGTACCCGACGCGTGCTTCGTTCGTGCCGCTCGCGTTGTAGTTCTGCCCGTTGTAGAAGCTTGAATTGCCTTCCGTCTTGTAGAGCAGCGTCCAGGAGTGCTTGTGCCTCTTGAACGAGGGGTCGATGAACACCGGGTAGACGGTCTGCGGGTCGTTCAGCAGTGAGCTGTCGGGTGTCAGGGAGAGCGTGCTCTCGTTGAGGTTGGCCTTGACCGGCCGCAGGCGGGCTCCTTCGGCGCCGGCCAGACCGGGCAGCCCGAGCGTAGGATGCTGCTTCGCCGCATCCGACGGCTTCCACGCCGCAACGGCATCGGTGGTGGCGATCTTGCCACTGGAGTCCCATGACATCGGGCTGGGGGAACCGGCGATCTCCTCGCCCTTGGCGTCACGGGCACTGATCGCACCCGACTCGGCGTCCAGCTGGAACTTCATGTCGGGCGAGGTGAGGCGGTACTTCAACTCACCGAGCAGCGGGTCGGCCGCGGCCTGCTTGTCCTTGACGACCAGCAGGTGCGAGTAACCGCCGTCCTGAGCGGTCATCACCAGGTCGATGCCGGGACGGACGTTCTCATAGAGCGCCCGAGGACCGTCGATGACCGGCGCGGGCAGGGTGCCGGGCCAGCTCACGACCATCTCGTGACCGTCGGTTTTCAGGCGGACCAATTCGGTCCACGCCTGCCCCGGTGCGTCCTGTCGCAGTGCCACCCGACTCACACTGCGTGAGGCCCGGTCCCCGTCGGCACCCTGCTGGCCGGTGCCCCCGCTGAAGAACACACGGCCGTTGACGGCCTTGGCCGCGTAGCCGCCGTCGACTCTCGCCAAGTCGGTGTCGATGGGCTTCCACTTGCCGTCCACCTCGGCGCGGAAGGCCGCGCTGTGGACCTCCTTGCGGAACGAGCCGTCCGGACGGGCCCACGTCGTGGTGTTCGCACTACGCGCGGCGGTGACCTCCACCTCCTTGCCGGACTCCGCGGCAAGGCGACGCGCCTGGTGTTCGGAGATCGGCGCGTCCTGACCGGACCGGTCCCGAGCATCCCCGCCGATGACGTGCACCCCGACGGGCACCGCGATGGCGACGGCAAGAAGGGCGGCGATACCTCCCAAGGCCCGGCGACGCCGGTACCAACGAGGCGTTGCCACAGCAACGACCTCTCTTTCAGCCGCCTTCGGCGGGCTTTCGTCAACGGGCTCACTGACAGACACAGGCGTACTTCTCCCCCCTCGGGCAGCGCGGTTCCGCAGCCCTCGGTACTCACAAATGATTCCGGCCATCGGCCCGAAACGCGAAGGGCTCACTCCCCGTTCGCCGTCCGCGCACAAGATGCGCGAGCCGAGCATGAACCATCACGCCGACATCCGCACCCGCGGTGCCGGCCGTCCGGCGTGCCGTTAACTGCTGATTCACACCCAATAGTCCAGGGTGTGCAGTCGTTAAGGTGACAAAGCCCACATCGGATATCGGAACCGTGACTTTTCCGTCCCCTTACCCGCACAATCAGCTGGCTATTTGTCAGTTTCCTGTCGTCCATGTGCCCATGCCGTGGCGGCAGCTCGTGGGGGGGTCCACATGTCGCCGCTCTCGGCGAACAATTTCCGCCTGCCCGGAAACAGAAGGGCCCGCGCGAGACGCGCGCGCCTTGCCGGGCGCACCGGCATCACACTGTCCGTGGTCCTGGCCGCAACGCTTCTGCCCGCCCCTGCCTGGGCGGCACCACCGGGCGACCGCACCGGTGTCCAACTGCCGTCGCTCCAGCATGAGGACGAGGCCAAGCTCGATGCGACAGCAGCCGCACAGCTCAAGGGCTGGAGCGGCGAGCTCGTAAAGCCACCTGCTGATTACGAGGCGACGCAGAAGGCAGCACCGCCTGCGGCCGTCGCCAGCGAGACCCTGTCGGCCGGGGCCACGGCTCCCGTCCAGATCGGCGCGCTTCCCGTCAGCATCGGCAAGGCCGACGGGGCCAGTACCGCCCCGTCGGGTACCTGGTCGGCCGCCATCGCAGAGCGCACCAAGACCGAAGCCGCGGATGTCGACGGCGCGATCATCACCGTCACGCCGCCGGCCGATGCCGCGACTCCGGTGGACGTGCAACTGGACTACACCAAATTCCGAGACCTGTACGGTGCCGAGTGGGCCTCGCGCCTGCAGCTCAAGCAGCTGCCGGTGTGCTTCCTCGAGCGCCCGTCGGATCCTCTGTGCTCTGTGTCCACGGACGTTCCGAGCACCAACAACCCGTCGGCCAAGACGGTCACCGCAACCATCGACCCGAGCACAGCCACCGTCCAGGGCATGCGGACGATGACGGGCGCGGGAGGCGGATCGGTGGTCCTCGCGGCCTCCGACAGTGCTGCGGGTGCGGGCGGCACCTACAAGGCCACGCCGCTGGGGGCTTCGGGTTCCTGGACCGCCGGTGGAAACAGCGGTGGCTTCACCTGGTCCTATCCGTTGACGGTTCCGCCGGCTCCGGCCGGACCCACCCCCGCCATCGCGTTCTCGTACTCGTCCCAGGCCGTCGACGGCAAGACGTCCGCGACCAACAGCCAGGCGTCCTGGGTGGGTGACGGCTGGGACTACAACCCCGGCTACATCGAGCGCCGCTTCCGTTCCTGCTCCGACGACCTCAAGGAGCGCAACGGAAAGCCGAACAACGACAACGCCACGGACAAGAAGAAGGGCGACCTGTGTTGGGCCGGCGACAGCGTGGTCATGTCGCTCGCCGGTTCGACCACGGAACTCGTCCACGACGCCACGACCGGGCAGTGGGTCCCATCCTCCGACGACGGTGCCAAGGTCGAGCTGAAGACGGGCAGCGGCAACGGCGCCAAGGACGGTGAGTACTGGGTCGTCACCACCCGTGACGGCACGCGCTACCACTACGGCCGCCACAACGTGGGCACCCACGGTGACGGCACGTCCCCGAAGACCGTCACGGACTCGGTTTTCACCGTCCCCGTCGTCGGCAACCACTCCGACGAGCCCTGCTACAAGGCGGCGTACGCGGACTCCTTCTGCACCCAGGCCTGGCGCTGGAACCTCGACTACGTCGAGGACATCCACGGCAACGCCATGGTCATCGACTGGGCGAAGGAATGGAACCGGTACGCGAGGAACGAGAAGTTCTCGGAGAAGGACACCAACAAGGTCGGCTACGTCCGCGGGGGGCATCCCACCCAGATCTTCTACGGGCTCCGCGCCGACAACCTTGCCGGGGCCCCCGCCGGCCGCGTCGACTTCAAGGTGGATGAACGCTGCTTCCCGGACCGTGACACCAAGTGCGGAGAGGACCAGTTCAACTCCAAGAACGCCGACGACAAGCGGGGGTGGTGGGACACCCCCACCACCCTGTACTGCAAGTCGGACGTGGCGAACTGCTACGTCACCTCGCCGACGTTCTGGTCACGCAAGCGACTGGCGTCCGTCACCACCAACGGGCAGCGCACGGAAGGCGCCACTGCCCTCTCCAAGGTGGACCAGTGGACGCTGACCCAGTCCCTCCCGCGCCACCGGACCGACACCCACCCCCCGCTGTGGCTGCAGTCCATCGCCCGAACCGGCTACGGCCCGAACGGCGCTGCCAACGATCCGCCGCTGCCGCCCGTCACCTTCCTCGCCAACGAGGTCGACATGCCCAACCGGGTGGCCAAGTCGGCCGGTGAGGCGACCCCGGACTTCGACCGACTTCGTGTGGAGACGATCCGCACGGAGACCGGCGGCGAGATCCACGTCGACTACTCCGCTCCGTGTCCGGTGGGCAGCCCCGCCACCCTCATGGAAGTGGGCAACGACACCCGGTGCTTCCCCGTCCGCTGGTCCCCGGACCCGGACCTGCCGCCGAACAAGACGCCGATCGAATGGTTCAACAAGTACGTCGTGGAGAGGGTGACCGAGATCGACCGGGTCGCCCGTCAGCCCGACGTCACCACCGCCTACGAGTACAAGGGCGGCGCGGCCTGGGCCAAGGAGGACGACGAGTTCACCAAGCCCGAGTTGCGCACCTTCAGCCAGTGGCGCGGCTACGCCGAGGTCGTCACCACCAAGGGCGTGACGGAGAACGCGGGAAAGCCCACCGCGACGGAGCAGTCCCAGACCGTCAGCCGGTACTTCCGGGGCCTGTCGACGCCCACGGCGAAGGTCACGGTCAAGGACTCCACCGGAGCCGAGGACCTCGGCGAGGACCTGCCCCAGTTCCAGGGGCAGACCGCAGAGACCATCATGTACTCGAAAGCCGGCGGCAGTGTCGAGTCCCGCGAGCTGACCAAGCCGTGGAGGAGCGAGAAGACGGCCTCCCGACCCCGGACCGACACCACTCCGCTCGAGGCCTACCGCCTGGGCACAGAACGCACTGACAAGGTCCAATACATCCGTGGCAGCGCTGCCCGGATGGAGCGGGTCACCAACACGTACGAGGACAAGGCCACGTCCTACGGCCTGCTCCTGAGCACCCACACCGGCATCAAGGAGAACAAGGGCACCGGCTGGACGACGTTCAAGGAGTCCTGCAGCAAGCCCGACTACGTCCACAACCCCGCGAGCAACCTCATCGGCCTGACGGCCGAAGTCGTTGAGACCAACGGTGACTGCAGTGCGGCCGCCGTCGCCGCCGCGCTTGCCTCCGGATCCGTCCTCAGCAAATCCCGTACGTCCTACGACGCGGTGAACGCCTTCGGGGCGGCACCCACCAAGGGCCTCCCGTTCCAGGTCGACGGCATCGACGGCGCGGGCACGGGCTGGATGACAGCCGGCCGCACCGAGTACGACTCGCTGGGGCGCGCAGTCAAGACCTACGACGCCGCGGGCAACCCGACGACCGTCACCTTCAGCCCGGCTACCGGCCCGGCGTTCTCCGTCACCACGACCAACGCACTCGGTCACCAGGTGACGACCAAGCTCGAACCCACCCGAGGCAGCGTGCTGGAGGCGACCGATGCCAATGGGCGCAAAGTCACCACGACGTACGATGCGCTCGGCCGGACCACTGAGGTCCGTACCCCGTCTCAGAAGGCTGCGGACAAGGCTGCCTACACGTTCGAGTACCAGATCACCGAGCACAAGGCGCCGGTCGTCATCTCTCGGACACTCAAGGACAACGGTGCGTACAGCAGCTCGATCGCGATCTATGACGGCCTGCTCCGCCCGCGCCAGACCCAGACCGAGGCCCACGGCGGAGGACGTCTGGTCAGCGACACCCTGCACAGTGCGAACGGAACCGTCAGCCAGACCAACAACGGCTACCACGCCGAAGGTGATCTGAGCACGGAGATCTTCGTTCCCAAGTCGATCACCGAGGTTCCCAACTCCACGCAGACCGCGTACGACGGCCTCGGCCGCGCCGTACGCACCACTGCCCTGGAGAAGGGCACCGCCCGGCAGTCCGCCATCTCCCAGTACGACGGCGACTCGACCCTGACCCGCACCGCGATCTCGCCCACCGGCACCACGCCGCTGGCGGGCAGCCGCGCAGTCAGGACGACGACCGATGTCCTGGGCCGCACCTCTGAGATCCAGCACTACACCGCTACCGACCTCACCACGTCGAACACGACCACCTACACCTACGATGTCCGCGGCAAGCTGGCCAAGGTCACCGATGCCGCCCAGAACAACTGGACCTATACCCATGACGCCCGCGGCCGCGTGATCGCGTCCGAGGACCCCGACGCAGGCAAGTCGAGCTTCACGTACAACAACCTCGACCAGCAGGTCTCGGCGACCAACGCCTACAACGTCACCCAGTACACGGCGTACGACGCACTCGGCCGCAAGACCGCCCTGCGCGACGACTCCGAGACCGCCGCCCCGATAGCCACGTGGACCTACGACACGCTGCCGGGCGGCAAGGGGCAGCCCGTCGCCTCCACCCGCAGGTGGAGCGGCACCCACTCGTTCAAGACCGAAGTCACCGGCTACGACAGCGAGTACCGGCCCACGGGGTCGAGGATCACGATCCCCGACCTGCCCACCACCAAGGGCCTGGCCGGCTCCTACGCCTACAGCACCACGTACACCCCCACGGGCAAGGTCCAGTCCACGACCCTTCCCGCGACCGTCGGCGGTCTCGCCGCCGAGAAGCTCGTCACCCGCTACAACACCGACGGCATGGTGCAGACCATGTCGGGCCTGTCCTGGTACACGGCGGACACCGTCTACAGCCCGTTCGGCCAGGTACTGCGTACCGCGGCCGGCAACGCGCCCTACCGTGTGTGGACGACGAACTCCTACAACCCCCACACGGGACGGGTCGCCAAGGCGTCAAGCCACAGGGAGACACCGGACGCCAACTCCCAGTCGAACCTCCTCTCCTCGCTCGCCTACCAGTACGACATGGTCGGCAACCCGACCTCGATCACGGACTCGTACCCGGGAGCAGCCAAGGGAGCGGAGCTCGTCGACCGCCAGTGCTTCACGTACGACGCCATGGGCCAGCTCGTCCGAGCCTGGACTGCCAAGGACACGTGCCCCACGACGCCTGACGCTCCGGCGCTCACCGATGTGGGTTCCGGCACTCCGGGTGACGCCTACTACCAGGAGTACGCGTTCGACAAGATCGGCAACCGCACCAAGCTGACCGATCACGATCCCACGAACAGCGCGCTCAAGGACGAGACGAGCTACACGTACGGCGTCGAGATCACGGGTGGAGCACAGCCCTACCCGAAGAAGCAGCCCCACGCCCTGACCAAGGTCAACAAGACCACCAGAACAGCCGGCTCCACGGTGGACTCCCTTTCCACCTACACCTACAGCTCGGTCGGCAGCACCAAGACCCGCACGATCGACGGCGACACCCAGACCCTGAACTGGGACCGCCGCGGCAAGCTCCTCTCCGCCACCAGCCCCGGTATCGGTTCCGTCGCGGTCACCGGCCTCTCCGGCAAGTGCCTTGACGTCCGGGACGGCAACACCGCCGACGGCACGACCGTCCAACTGCTGTCCTGCAACGAGACGAAGCCCCAGCAGTGGAGGATCACCGGCGACACCGTTCAGGCCCTCGGCAAGTGCCTCACTGCCGCCAACGGCAAGGCTGTCCTTAAGGCCTGCGCGGCGGGGGACCTCAACCAGAAGTTCACCTACGCCCCTGAGGGCAAACCGCAAGCCCTCGTCACCGGTGCCAACCAGTGCGTCACCGTCCCCAATGACAACGACGCCGAAGGCAACGAGCTGCACATCTTCACGTGTGCGAGCCCTGCGCCCACGCCGGCCCAGCAGTGGAGCTTCGGCAACGTCACCAACTACCTCTACGACGCCTCCGGCAATCGGGTCATCCAGGAAACCGGAAGCGCCCGTACCCTCTACCTCGGCGAGACCGAGATCACCGTCGACAAGGCCGGCAAGGCCATCGACGCCGTCCGCTACTACAGCAGCCCCGGCGCCCCGACCACGGTCCGCCGCACCAACGGCAAGACCACCGGCCACACTCTGTCGCACCTGCTCACCGACCACCACAACACGGCGACGATCAGCGTCGACCAGAAGAAGGACCAGCAGGCCACCCGCCGCAAGTCCGACCCGTACGGCAACCCGCGCGGCAGCCAGCCCGCCTACTGGCCCGGCGACCGCACCTTCCTCGGCGTCGGTAACGACGACAACACCACGGGCCTGACCCACATCGGCGCCCGCGAGTACGACCCGACGACGGGCCGCTTCCTCACGGTCGACCCGATCATCGACCTCGCGGACCCGCTGCAGATGAACGGGTACACGTACTCCAACGGCAACCCCATCACCAACTCGGACCCGAGCGGCCTGAAGCTGTTCGAGGGTGACAACGACGGCGGATTCGACAGCGGCGGATGCGGCGGATGCAACACCGCTGCAAAGAACTACACCCCGGGCAAGGATCTCAGCTACTACAACGATGGTCCGATCACCCTGAAGATCGGCAAGACCGTCATCGTCTTCAAGGACGTGCCGACCTTCCAGGAGTCCACCAAGGCCCTTTACAAGAGCGACCCCAGCATCAAGAGGCACTACAACATCTATGCCGACTGCATAGACATGAAGAGTGGGGATGGCTGTCGGCCCCGTCATCCTGGCACTGCTGTCCACTGGTCGGTCCCGGACTTCCTCTGTGCTCGTGAAGGGGTCACCTGTGAAAACCAGATGACCTACGTTGAGGCAGTTGCCGAGGTTGGAGTTGCCGCGCTACAGCATGGCAGCGGCCCGATGCTCAGGGGCTTCGGGGGGCCCAGGGGGACGCCGCCGCCCCCCTGCCGTAATAGCTTTGTCGCCGGCACGGAAGTCCTCCTCGCAGACGGAACCAGCAAGCCCATTGAGGATCTGGTCGAAGGCGACGAGGTCCTGGCGACCGACCCGGAGACCGGCGAGACCTCCGGGAGAACCGTTACGGCGACCATCTACACGGAGGACGACAAGACCTACGTCGACCTGAGCGTCCAGACTGCTGACGGCGTCAAGACCATCACCACGACGGGCCACCACCCGTTCTGGTCGGAAACCGACCGGGTCTGGAAGGACGCTGCAGACCTCAAGCCGGGTGAGACCCTTCGCGCAGACGATGGGGCAGGGGTAGCGATTGCAGCAGTTCGCGCCTACGAGGCCTTCGACGAGACCTACAACCTCACCGTTGCCGACCTCCACACGTACTATGTGCTGGCGGGTGAGACTCCTGTACTCGTCCACAACGCATCCTGTCCGACCTTCACTACGGGAAAGCCAATCAGTGGCCCACTTCCCGACGCTGGGCAGACATCCTTGTACGCTCTCGTGAAACCCTCGAGCGGTGAATTGCTCAAATGGGGAATCTCCAAGAATCCCGTCGGCCGCTACAAGAACTCAGACTACGAGGGTGGAACTCGGATGGTAATCCTCAGGAATTACGACTCTCGACAGGATGCTCTTGATGTAGAGCGGTATATGACGGAGAGGCATCCGGGGCCGCTGAATTTTGAACCACATAGAGGCTCTGTGGCGCCTACCCAGTCCTGGGAGAAGGACTTGCAGCATGTGACTGGCGGCGGGTTCTTCAGGGATCGCGACGGTTGGTAGACGCTCTACCTGCGTGAAAGCTGGAGGTGGCATGTCATCAAGTTCGTACACCGTGGAAACGGAGAGCGGCGAGTCGTACGAGGGAATCTCGGAAGACCTGCTCTTCGAGTTGATCGGCGAGCTGAGTTATCCCGATAACTCATTCCTTACGATCGAGTCACAGGGGTCCGGCGATCAGTGGTACGTCGTCGTGACTCTGGATTCAGATGATCGGCTTGAAGTGGAGTATCGGAACCCAGAGAGACGAGAACATCGAGTCGTTCCCGGTGGAACAGCATCAAGGATCGCAAGTGATGTGACGATCTGGGTTTCCTCGGTCGTCCACCGCTGAGGCGCTGTTGAGTTTCAGGGAATTGATGGCAAACGCATGAAGAGCCCCGCTGGGAGATCCTGGCGGGGCTCTTCACGTGGACTGACGGCAACGTCAGCGGACACCTTCCGTGGCGGGCGGGTCGTTGGCCGCTCCGAGGGCGTTGTTGAGGGTGTCGATGGCTTGGCGTTGGAGACGGAGTCGGACGTGGGCGTAGACGCCGGCGGTGACGCCGATGTGGGCGTGGCCCAACAGCTCTTTGATCACGACGAGGTCGACCCCCTGTTCCAGGAGCAGCGTCGCGGTCGAGTGGCGGAGGTCGTGGAAGCGGATACGCCGGAGCCCGGCTCGGTTGAGGAAGCTGCGGAAGCGGCGGGTGAGGTTGGCAGGGTCGAGAGGCCGTCCTATGGGCGTGGTGAAGACGAGGCTGTTGTCTCTCCAGTCCGGCCCTGCGGTCTCGCGCTCCTTGTCCTGCCGCTTCTTGTGTTCCTCGAGGGAGTAGAGGCATTCGGTCGGGAGGGCAATGCGGCGCTCGGACGCCCGGGTTTTGGTGGGTAGGTGGGTGAGGCCGCCGGTGCGGGTGCGCTGGAGCGAGCGGCGGATGCTGGCCGTTCCGGTTGTGAGGTCGAGGTCTTCCCAGCGGAGGCCGAGGAGTTCGCCCTTGCGGAGGCCGGTACGGAGCGCGAGTTCGTACAGCGCGTGGAGCCGATCGGTGCGGGCCGCGTCGAGGAACTGACGGGCCTCTGCCGCAGTGAGCGGACGGAAGCGCCTGGGCTGGTGTGTGGTGGTCTTGACGTTGCGAGCGACGTTGCGCGGCAACTCGTCTTCGCGGACGGCGTGTTCCAGGGCTGACTTGAGTACCGAGTGCACGTAGGTCACGGTCAAAGCGGACAGTCGCTTCTGGCAGCATTCACCAATGGCGCAGCACCACTTCCGTTCGGCGTCCAGGCCCTGGGTGCAGCACTGGCAGGCGGTGCGGAGTCGGTCGAGGAAGGTGCGTATGTCCTTGGCGGTGAGGCGGGCGATTTTTTTGGTGCCGAGTCCGGGGATGAGGTGGAGGCGGACGCAGGCGGCGTAGCGGGTGTGGGTGTTCTCCCGAAGCCGGTGGACGGCGACGCTGCCGAGCCAGTAGGTGAGGTAGTCGCCGACGGTGCTGTCGGCGGTGGCGACGGGCAGTCCGCGGTTGCTGTCGGCGATCTTCTCGGCGAGTTTGTCGGCGGCTTCTCGCCGGGTGGTGCCGTAGACGCGGACGCGTTTGCGGGTGCTGTTGGCGGCGAAGACGTAGCCGGCGGCTTCCCAGCGGCCGTCCGTGCGCTGGTAGATGGTCCCTTCGCCGTTGGCGCGGGCCTTCTTGCGCTTGGGGGCGGTCATCGGGCGGCTTCTTCCAGGTGGCGCTGGATGTAGTCGTCCAGGGCGTGGGTGGGGATGCGGCGGGCGCGGCCGATGGTCAGGGAGGCGAGGTGGCGGGTGCGCAGGAGGTCGTAGAGGGCGGAGCGGCCGATCTTGAGGCGGGCCATGGCCTCGGGCACGGTGAGGAGTTCGTCGTCATGCATCGGTTGCCACCGCCTGTGCGCGCGTCGGGCTGCCGTCGATGAGGGTGGCGAGGCGTTCGAGGTCGGGGGTGAGGCCGGTGCCGTCGTAGGCCCAGTGGGCGAGGACGAGGGTGGTCGGGGAAGGCGGAGGGGTGTGGCGGCGGTGCCAGGCGGTGCGGGCGGCGCGGAGGGCTCCGAGGGTGGTGGAGTAGGCGCGGGTCTTGGTGGAGAAGTGGCCGCGGAAGCCGAGCATGTGGGCCCACTTGCGCAGGTTCAGGTACTTGAGATCGTCGCGGGCGCCGAGGGCCCATGCGGTGCGGATCATCCGGGCGGCGTGCTCGGGCACGGACTCAAACCAGAGGTCGGTGATCCTCTTCAGCCGGTGGTCGAGGGTGCCGGTCGCGGCTTCGGTGCCCTTGGTGGCGTATTTGGCGACGTATCCGGCGACCTTGCCCTCGGTGATCGCGGTCCCGGCCTGGAAGGCCGTGGACCGGATGATCCTGATGTCGATCTGCTCGCCGAAGACGAAGGCGCGGCCCCGACTGTTGACCTCTGGCCCGTCGATGCGGGCGCGGGTGGCCGCGATCCGGATGGCATCGGCCAGCAGGTCGGGGGTGGCCCAGGCGGGTGGCGGGGTGTAGGGGCCTGCGGGGCCGTCGAGCCGGATGATGGCATGGAAGTGGATCAGGCCGCGCTGCTGGTACTCGGCGACCTTGGCGTACGAGACCCGGACGACCTTGGAGAGCAGACGCTGCGGGACACCAGCTGCGGCGGTGATGGTGCGACGCAGGTGAAGCATGAAGCGGGCCCACAGGGCCGGGGCATGGGCGTTCCACAGCACCGCGCCGGTGTAGTCGTAGCGCTCCGGGTCGAGCGCGGTGCCGAGGAGCAAGTCGCTCTTGGTGTGGGCGCGTCCGCAACGGCAGCGGGCGGAGCCGCCCACGCGTCGCCCGTGCACGGGTCCGTATGACGGGGCGGTGAGGGTGGCGAACACCCTGGGATGGGTGGCGACCTGGTCGGGGATGTTCTTGCCGCCGCGCAGGCCGGCGGCGATGAGGTGGTAGGTGTCCTGGCGGTAGAGCTCGGCGCAGGAGGGGCAGCGGGTGGTGCGGCGGTTGCCGCAGCGGACCAGCAGGTGCCCGGCGGGCAGTTCCTTGGACTTCAGTTCGCGCAGGATCTCGCCGGTGAAGGCGTCGACATCGATGCGCTGGCCTTCGAGGCGGATCGGTTGGGCGCAGCCACCGAGCGAGGACAGCTGCCGTACCAGGCCGAGCAGGTCGCGGTACCCGGTGAACGTGGGCAGCGCGGCCGTGGCGGGTTCGGGGCGAGGGATTGTGGTGGTCGGGTCGCGCGGTGGCATGCTGGCAGGACCTCTCTGCACTGCGGCACACACGTGTGCCGCGGACGGATAAGGGAGGGAGGCCCCGGCAGGGGCGAGGGTTTGGCGACTACACGCCCTTGCCGGTGATCACTGCGAAACGGGACCACGAGGCGGCGGTCACGCCGCCTTGTCCAGGTCGACGCGGTCGGGCAGCTCGCGGACCTTGAGCCCTTCGGCGCACATCAGGTCGTTGATCTGCCAGCAGGCTTCGGTGGGCAGGTAGACCGAGCGCAGCCGGACGGGGGTGCGCATGTCGCCGACGGAGGCGATGGAGATGCCCTGGGGCATGGTGCGGTCGGCGGCGGTGATGTCCAGGTCCCGGCCGTCGGGGAAGAGGTGCAGGAAGTCCTCGACGGTGTCGACGCGGTGGCAGATCCGGGCGGACAGGTTGGTGCGTACGGCGGTGGTGAGCACGTCCGCGGAGGGCTTCTGGGTGAGCAGCCACAGCCGGGCGCCGAACTTGGCGCCCTGGCTGGCGATGGCCAGCAGCTCGGCCTCGAAGCGTTCGCGGGCCTTGCGGTCCGGGTGCCGGGTGTAGTTCGCCACCTCGTCGATCACCACGAGCAGCAGCGGCAGCTCGGGGCTGAACTCGGTGATGCGGTCGGTACGGCCGGACCAGAACAGCCGCTCGCGGCGCTGCATCTCCTCGCGGACCCAACGCAGGATCTCGGTCGGCTCGTCGGGGTGGACGGCGTCGGAGACCTTGTAGGCGGTACGCCACCAGGGCGCGACCGCACCGAGGTTAGGGTCGATCACGATCAGCCGCACATCCCGCATGAGCGAGGCGTAGGCGAGCAGGGTGTTGACGGTGATCGACTTGCCGGAGCGGGTGACGCCGGCGATGAGCGCGTGCGCGGAGTAGGCGAGGTTGAGCACGATCGGGGTGCCGTCCTCGTCCCAGCCGAGCAGCACATCATCGGTGGAGGCGAACTGACCAGGCCGGCAGACTGGAGAGCCGTCCGGACCGAGGAGTGGTGAGCGGATCACCGCCTCCAGCGGCTCACGTCGGAAGCCTCGCGCGACGATCACTCCGGGATTGGGCTGACTGATGCTGATGCGGCGCATTCCCCAGGCGTCGCACAGACCCTCGTTCGCGTCCTGCCAGGCGCTGAGCCCGACCTGCGGCAGCGCGTCGGCGGTGACGGTGACGCCGAAGGCATCGGCGCGGGTGTGCAGACGCGGCACCAGCACGCGCGGCTTGGTCGGTGGCTCCTGCGGGCCGTACTGCTGGACCACGGTTGGGGTGGCGTCCTTGACCGCGAGGCCGAGCATCGGCGCGAGCCGCTTCCAGCCCCACCGCAGCCGCCGCGCCTGCCGCAGGCTGACCCGGGTCTCGGCATCGGCCCGGTACCAGCGGGTGAAGCAGTACCCGGCCCAGCCCAGCAGCCCAAGCACGACCAGCACGGCGAAGACGAGAAGCGCGAGCCCAAGGCGGTTGTCGGGCATCAGGCGCTCGCCTTGAGGGTGATGGCCTCGGCGCGGACGGAGACGCCGTGCCGGTCCTTGCCGTTGATCTCGTTCTCCCAGGCCGAGGCGACAAGTCCGGTGAAAACGACCGGCAGGCCGACCTTCAGGCCCTTGCCGAGACCCGGCTCGGGGACCTTCACGGCGATCACTTCGGCGCGGCCGTTGAACGCGAACATCACTTCCACCAGGTGCACGTGGGCGCCGGTGCCCCGGTCGATCGCGGGCTGCCGGCTCTCGCGGTCCTTGAACTGCGGCCGGGGCTCGGAGGCCAGGATCATCAGTGCCTGGGACTGGTCGATGGGCATGGTCTTCACGGCAAACCTCCAGGTAGAGGGGTGTGGATCACCCATGTGGGTGATCGCGTGCCGCAACCATACATTCATTCCATCCGAAGTCCATCCCTATTGA
Organism: Streptomyces sp. NPDC060232; assembly: GCF_042726555.1. Classification (NCBI taxonomy): domain Bacteria; kingdom Bacillati; phylum Actinomycetota; class Actinomycetes; order Kitasatosporales; family Streptomycetaceae; genus Streptomyces; species Streptomyces sp. NPDC060232. Next base: position 76,891 of record NZ_JBHXAG010000021.1, read on the forward strand.
GTTCCATCCATTCTCGCCGTGGTCCATCCATCAGGCGGCTACGCTGACCCCGCGGGGCCGCTGAGCTGGTGAAACACGACAGTCAGCGGGCGGCCTACGGCGGGTGGAATCGGACTGGGACCAGGGATGGACATGGCTGCTGCTGACGAAGCGCGCTTGACGTTCGAACGCATCGCGGACGACCTGCGCCAGCAGATCCGGGACGGCGAACTGCGTCCGGGTCAGCTCCTGCCGACGCAGAGCCAGCTCATGCAGACCTACAAGGCATCGAGCCTGACCGTGCAGAAGGCGATCCGGCTGCTCAGGAACGAGGGCTGGGTCATCGCCCGCCAAGGGCGCGGCACATTTGTCACGCGCTCGGCCGACTTCGAGGACGCCTTCGAGAAGGTCGCTGGCGATCTCCAGCAGCAGATCTACTCCGGCACCCTGGCCCCCGGCGCCAGGCTGCCCGCCCGTGAGGTCCTGGCGGAGCACTACGCGGTGCCGCTCAACGTGGTCACCAATGCCGTCGCCCTGCTGGCCGGCAACTTCCTCCTGCGCTACCCCGGCGAGCTGCCCGGCGACGAGGTCTACGTACGGGACTGGGACGACCACGGCTTCGCCACCCAGCTCATCCACGGCCGCCTGGTCCGCAAGATCAGGGACGGATCACTGGCCAGGGGGGCCAGGGTCACCGTGGACGAGGTGGTCGACACGATCGGCGGCGACCCGGAATCCGCAGATCAGGCCCTGACCTTCCTCACCCTGGAAGGCCGGATGAAGAAGGCCCACCAGCGGAACGGGTCGATGGCATATGTCGTCGTGGGGGGCGAGTTCGGCACAGAGGTGCCGGTCGCGGTGCAGCCGGTGGACGAGGACGAAGCGTCGGCTGCCCCGCAGAAGGAGTTCCCGGCGGCCGGAGTAGCGGATCTGGCCTACAAGCTGGAACGCGCCTTGGAGCGGATCGAGGAGCTCGAAGAGCGTGTCGAACGCCTCGAAGGCCGCGACGCGGACTGAGACGGACACGTGAACGGCAGCGTCCCCGAAGGCCGCAGGCTGGCTTTCGGGGACACTGCGCGTGGATCGGTCAGGGCTGGTACTCGTAGCCGATGGTGAACCGGGGCGGCAGGCACCATTCCCCGTACTCGATGATCCCTTCCGCGTCCGACCATCGGTGGGCGCCGGCCAGGATCGGGGAGCCGACCGGCAAGCCGAGCGCGCTGGCCTCTCGCGCGTCGGCGGGGCGGGCGTGCATGTCGTCGCGGGCGTGGGTGATCGTGCGCCCGGTGGCTTCCAGAACCCGGGCGGACAGTCCGTGATTGCGGCCCGGGGCCGTGTTCAGCAGATCCGGCACGAGGGCGGCGAACGGGGCCGGGTACCAGGTGACCGCGAACACGGTCCGGGTCTTGCCCCGTCCGGCCAGCCACTCGCGCCGCACCACCTGATCCCCGGCCTCCAGGTCGAAGATCTCCGCCACGTACAGCGGCGGGGTGATCAGTTCGGCGGCCGTGACCCGGCTTGTCTCACCTTCGGCCAGGAACGATTTCACCCGCTGGACCCGGGCCAGTCGGTCTCGTGCCGACAGTGTCCAGCGCGGGTCGTCGGCAACGTAGGTACCGCGGGGAGTGGTGCGGATGAAGTTCTCCACCTGGAGGGCCTGCAAGGCGCGGGAGACGGTGGCGGCTGCGGCCTGCCACTGGCCGGCGATCTCGCGGTTGGTCGGCAGCTTGGCGCCGGGCTCAAGCTCTCCCGACAGGATGCGCTCCCGGAAGTGATCCGCGATCTTCGTGAACGTCTTGGGACTGGGCATAAGGCTTGCCCCTCCGTTGAGTTGACGTGATGTCAGTGGGAGCACACTAGTGCACTACGAACCCTAGCGGGAGTGCTTCGGCCACTCGAATACTGAACTAGAGCACCGACCTGTCAAGAGGTCGGCCATATGACGTTCGAGAGGTGGCGATGTGCAGTGACGGAGCCGACCAGGTACTCCACCAAGCCGGTCGAACTTCCCTTGCGCCTGGACCCGGAGCCGACACCGGTCGAGGGCTGCGCGGGCTGTGCCGAGCTGGCCAACGTACGTGACCGGGCGCGAGTGGTCGGCGACATGACCACCGTCAGCGACTGCAACGTCTACATGCGACGCCACCCGGAGGGTCACCAGTGAGCCCCCGCGCTATCTACCGACACGTCGTTCACACCATCCGCCACGCGCCCGAAGGCGGCATCACCTACGAGGCGTTCTGCGTCACCGGCGGCTGCGGAGCCGAATCCGGACCCCACTCCGAGCAGGAAGCCGCACAGGACTGGGCACTCCGCCACACCGGACGCACCGGCCACGACCTGTTCAGGCGCGTCTTCACCGACCATGCCAAGGTCACCCGAGCCGAGTAGAACCACCACCGTCATTCGGAACAGGACCCACAACTCGCAGACCAACGCACCAGGCCAGCAGCCCGGCCGGACGCCCGGCCACCGACCACGGCGTACCGCCGAAGCAGGATGCGTCCAAACTTTCTCTACGTCTTCAAGGCGACCCGCTGACGCGGGTCGCGCGCGGCACGGCCGCCCGCCCGGCCCGCTCTCGGCTCCGCCACCGCGGGCCGGCCAGCGACCAGGCCGCGCAGAAACAGCGCGGCGTAGTGCCGGAAGCGCGGAGGAAGCCGGACGCGCCCGCACGGGAGCGCCAGACCGATGGCGAGGCGACGGCAGGGAGTTGGCCAGGACGGAGGCCCGGAGGTGGGGCCGGTCGGCTCCGTGGGCTTTACCCACCTCCCCGGGCCGGTGCCCGCGTCAGGCAAGGCCAGGGGGCCACTCGTTCAAATTCCGGGCAGGATCACGACCTGCCCGAGTTGCCGGGCCAGCGTACGGCCCCCTGACCATGCCCGACCCCAACCCGGGCAGGACACCGGCCAAAGCCCACTCCACCGCCCTCGCGTGCGTAGCCGTCTGACGGCAACGCCGACGGCAACAGAGGCGCACAGCACGGCACTTCCACGCACACCCACGGACTGGCCGAATTCCGCTGACCTGCGAAAACGCAGATGACAGCACCTCGGCACGCACACGTACTATGTGCTGGCGGGAGCCACCCCCGTCCTCGTCCACAATTGCGGCGGCAGGGTCAACGGGGCTGACTGGCATCACATTTTCAACCGGCACTCCGCGAGCAGTCGGCACCCCGGTAAGAGCAAGTTCTCTACAGATAACACCACGACGATCCGTTCCCTCGTGGAGGAAGCCCTGCAGAAGGGGGCGCGTGGCTCCAATGGTCTGAAGGGGGGGCACGTCCATGAGTTCGACTTCGGGAGAACGGTGGGGTATGACAGGAACGGGAAGCCATTGACGGGCGTCCGAGTGGTGGTGCGTAAGAAACAGATTATTACCGCCTTCCCGATCAAGATGGGCACAGGTGCAGGAGGTCCCCCGTGATTGTAATCAACTACACATTGTCGAGCGATCCACTCGTACTGCGGGAGCAGAGCAAGATGGATCTCGCTACTTCCAGCCTTGCGGATCTGTGCTATTCGTGCTTCGGGGGAGATCTGAAGCTGCAGATAAATGACGTCGATTTCAGCATCGTGACCGGAGGGGGGGTTCAGATGCTCGACTTTTCCGTCGAATTCTATGAGGCTACTCGCCGAGTGGAATCCGCGGGGAGTGGGAGGGTGACCTTCGCTGGCATGGCCGACGAGATCTTTATTAGCAAGTCGCCCTCCGGTGGAGCGGAAATAAGTGCGAACTATGTGGACGGGTCGTCTGAGGTGTCACTGGGTGAGCTCAGTAATTCTGCTTCCGCATCTATTAGGCAGTTGATTTCCGATTTGGAAAGAGAGTATCCAAAGCTGCGTAGTAATAAGGAGTTTATGCGACTCCATTTGCTGTCCTAAGTGGCGCCCGGTTGACCGCAATGCAATGCCCGGCCGGAGGATCCCCTCCGGCCGGGCATTGTGCATATTCTGGCGGACGCTTGCCGATTGGCTCGATTTGCCTGGCATCTCACACCGCAGCGACCCTGCAATTCCCAAGATGTGATCGGTGTCGACAGGTGTATCGCCTGAAAGATGGCGCGCAAGTAGGGGCTTGTGGCGCAGGCGACCTTTGTGGCTGCATATTAGTGTCGATGTAAAGGATGGCTAACTAAGCCTGCAACATGGGATATGAGGTTCACGCTCATAGCATATAAGCCCAATAGGGCAGACACGGGCTATCCGTCCAAGGTTATGGTCCGTTGTGGGCAGCTTGCTGTAGGCGGCGCTCTGCAGACTGAGCTCTTTCCGTCATCGGCCTGAGCTCGCCAGATGCAGGGTCAGGACAGCTTGGACCAGGCTTGTGATGCGGGTGGTCGAGCACCGCAGTTTGCGGAGGAGTCGCCAGGACCTAAGGGTGGCGACGGCCTGCTCGACCATGGCCCGGATCTTGGCGTGAGATCGGTTGACGGCCTTCTGACCGTCGGAGAGCGTCTCCCAGCGACCCCAGTACGGAACGCGGACTGTGCCTCCGGCACCGCGGTATCCCTTGTCCGCCCAGCACGTGATGCCGGCGTCCGTGAGCATGTCGACGATGCCGTGTTCACGGGCGGCTCGGACGTCATGGACAGCGCCGGGAAGAGCCGGCGATGCCCACAGCAGCCGACCGGACGGATCGGCCAGAACCTGCACGTTCATCCCGTGCTTCTTGTGCTTCCCGGGGTAGAAAGGGCGGTCCGCGGCGATCCGGTCGATGGGCAGCAAGGTGCCGTCCAGTAGTACAAGCGCCTTGGTCGATGCCGGCAGCCTCCTCAAGGGTCGGGGGCGAGTGCGGCCAAGAGGTCGACAGCCTCGGCGACGTATCGGTAGGCGGTGGTGGTGCCGACACCGAACCCGGCCGCGAGCTGGGCGTAGGGGTGGCCGTTGCGGAGGTGGGCGAGTGTGAGCAGAGCCTGCCGGCCCGGAGTCAGGCGCCTCCACCGGGTGCCGAGCTCCCGGCGGTGTTGGCGGAGCTTGGCGGACAGGAGGCGCAGGGCAGAGCTGGACACGTCGACGCCGGAGGGGTACACAAGCACACGAAGCCTCTGAAGGAGACGGTTTTCTTGGTCGAAGACCCGTCTACCAGGGGCTTCACCTGCCTGTCAGCCCAACTGGCCAACGCGTCCACCGGGTTGGAGTCGACTCAGTTCCTCAAGACCCAGGTGGGCGGCTTGCTCGCGACGGACTTTCTCCACCTCGACACCATCGGCCTGCACCGCTTGTACGCCCTGCCCGTCAAAAGCATCGTGGGAGCCATGCCGACGGCCGCCCTTCGGCATCGGAGTCCGCCGATCATTCCGGGTGACAGTCCGGACCAGCGGGTGGCACCATGCGGCCATGTGCGAAGACTGCCTGGCCGGCTACTCACGCTGTGTCCACGTCACCGCTGACGCCGCCGACGCGTACCGCCAGGCCATGCGGCTGTGCGCGCTGATGGAACACCACGGCGAGGAGGCGGAACTGCTGACGCACCTGGAGAGCGTCGACGAAGTCCGCCGAATGGCGGCGGCGCTGCCGAACTCCCGCTTTGTGCACCGCCCTTACCCTGGCGCCCGACCCTCTTGCGGCGCCGGCGGCTGCGAACCGGACGTGCCGGTCATGGACGACCGTGAACTGGAGGCACACCTGCCGCTCGAGATGTCGGCACGGTTCGCACGGGGGACGGCCGAGGACCGGGTTATCGCGGCACTGGGCGACAACGGCAACGCGGTCCTCCTCGTATGGCCGGGCCGCTGGCCGGACAGACCCGAGCACGGCCTGCACGGCTCCCGCCACGACGCGGTACAGGTCGCCTTCCGCGGCGACCACGCCGACCCTGCACTGCTGTCCGGCCGGCACGCGGTCCACGTCCACGTGTCCAAGCAGTCCGGCCACCGCGGCGTCGAGTATCTGGCTGCGCAGGCGGGCGTCCACCCGTGACCAACTCGGTGCTCGTGCACGCCGCCGTCCGGTCCGCATCACCGCACTCGCCCAAGCCGTCCTCGCCCTACACCTGACCAGCTCAGCGTGAAGGTGGAAAGAGCTCACTGACCGGTGGTAAGCATTGGCGGTCGTGCGTGGCGGCGCGATGAGTTCGGGTGGGGGCGGGAGTCTGAATCCGTAGAGACCATCGAGCGAGGAGCGCAGAGGCATGGCCGAGCTGACACTGACCACCTTCGTGACGCTGGACGGCGTGATGCAGGCGCCCGGCGGGCCCGACGAGGACCGCAGCGACGGGTTCGAGTACGGCGGGTGGGCCGCGCCGTACGTCGAGGAGGGGATGGGGGAGTTCATCACCGAGGTGTTCGGCCGGGCCGGGGCGTTCCTGCTCGGGCGGAAGACGTACGAGATCTTCGCCGGCTACTGGCCGGAGCACGACGACCCCGCCGACCCCGTGGCGGGCGGGTTGAACCGGCTGCCCAAGTACGTGGCCTCGACCACCCTCAAGGAGCCGGCCTGGGGGCCGGCCACCGTGCTCGACGGGGAACACCTGCAGAGCGAGATCGTCCGGGTCAAGGACGCGCTGGACGGAGAGCTCCAGGTGCACGGAAGCGGGCAGCTCGCGCAGTGGCTGCTCGCCCGGGACCTCGTGGACGAGATCAACCTGCTGGTCTTCCCCGTGGCGCTGGGCACCGGACACCGGCTGTTCCCCACCGGCGGGCTGCCGACCGCCTACGAGCTGACGGGCTCCCGGACGACGCCCGTCGGGACGGCCATCCACACCTACCGGCCGACGGGCCGCGCCTCCTTCGGCACCGTCGGTGCCTGACCCCCGAGGACCGGCACGGGTGGGCGGGCCGAGCTCGCCGTAGGGCCGGGGCCGGCGCGCGCCGGGCTGCGTCCGCTACCGCCGGTCCAGGGCCAGTTGGACCACGCGGCCCTCGCGCAGGACCAGGAGGTCCGGGGCCTCGTGCTCGTAGTGGCGGATGCGGCCGACCGGGCCCGGCGGGCGGATGTGCGGGGTGAGCAGCAGCAGGAGGTCCTCCAGGGCCGGGAGCTGCTCCTCGTGGATCTCCTGGCGGGCCGTCAGGGCCCAGCCGTCGCGTTCCGCCGGGCCGAACTCGCCGACGAGCATGCCGCCGACGCGCCACGCCGGGCCCCGGGGCGAGAGCAGGCCGTCCCCCGTCAGCTGGCGGCGCACCTCCGCGAGTACGGCGTCGGGCGTGGTGTCGAGCAGGTCGAACGCCAGGTCCACGGCGTAGAGATCAGCCATGGGCCCGATGCTACGGGTCGCAAGCGGACGGCCCGGAAACGGGTCGCCCCGCATGATCGGCTCCGGTACGGTGTGCCCCGCAACCGTGCGAGCCGTCGATGTCTCCACCCCCTGAGCGCCCGCTGGAGACTGCCGTGACCGTTGCCGCGCCACCCCTCGTCGCCGCTCCCCGCCGGGCCTGGCGCGGTGATCTGCCCGTGCTGGCCGTCGCCGTCGTGTGGGGCGGCAGCTATCTCGCCGCCAAGGGGATCACCACCGCGCACACCGTGATCGCCGTGCTGGTTCTCAGATTCGCGGTCGTGCTGCCCGTGCTGGTCCTCGCCGGATGGGCGCGCCTGCGTGCGCTGAGCCCCGCCCAGCTGCGGGGCGCCGGGCTGCTGGGGCTCGTACTCGGCGGGATCTTCCTGCTGGAGACCTACGGGGTCGTCCACACCTCCGCCACCAACGCCGGGCTGATCATCAGCCTCACCATGATCTTCACCCCGCTCGCCGAGGCCGCCATCAGGAAGCAGGCGCCGTCCCCCGGCTTCCTCGGGGCGGCCGCCGCGTCCGTCCTCGGCGTCGTGCTGCTCACTCAGGGCACCGGGGCCGGATTCACCGCGCCCGGCCTCGGTGACCTGCTCATCCTCGGGGCCGCGCTCGCCCGGACCCTGCACGTCCTGCTGATGGCCCGGGTCGAGGCCGTCCAGGAGGCCGACTCCCTCTCCCTCACCACCGTCCAGCTCGGCGGCGCCGTGCTCGTCTTCGCCCTGCTGGCCGCCCTGCCCGCAACCGGCGCCGCACCGTGGGCGGCCGCCGCCGACTTCGGGCCCGCCGAGTGGGCGGGCCTGGCGTTCCTCTCCGTCTTCTGCACGCTCTTCGCCTTCTTCGTGCAGATGTGGGCCGTACGGCGTACCTCGCCCTCCCGGGTCAGCCTGCTGCTCGGCACCGAGCCCCTGTGGGCCGCCGTCGCCGGTATCGCCGTCGGAGGTGAGCACCTGGGCCCCCTCGGCTACGCCGGAGCCGTCCTGGTGCTCGCGGGTACCGCCTGGGGCCGCCGGGCCGTCGCCTCGGCGCCCGCCCCGTGAGCGTGGCCGGAAAGCGCCGCAGTCAGCCGGGGATCACCGCCATAGGGTGGCCGGATGCCCTGCTCACCGATGCGGCCGGCGAACCGGTCACCGATCCGGCAGGTCCGGGAGCTCCTCCAGCCGGACCCGGCGCCGCTCCCGACGCGACAGCTCGCAGGCCTCGGCGACCCGCAGCGCGGCCAGGGCCTCCCGCCCGTCGCAGGGGTTCTCGCCCTCGCCCCGCGCCTGGCGTACGAAGGCGTCCAGCTCGGCCTCGTACGCCGGGCCGAAGCGTTCCAGGAAGCCGGTCCACGGCTTGCTCGCCGCCGGCGGCCCGTTCGGTTCGGTCGAGGCGATCGGCGTCCGGTCGTCCAGTCCGGCGGAGACCTGGTCGCGCTCCCCGGCCAGCTCCATCCGTACGTCGTAGCCGGCGCCGTTGCACCGCGTGCCGGTGGCCGTGACCAGGGTCCCGTCGTCCAGGGTGAGGACCGCCGCGGCCGTGTCCACGTCACCCGTCTGCCGGAACTGCGGGGGACCGGCGTCGGACCCGGCCGCGTACACCTCCACCACCTCGTGCCCGGTCACCCAGCGCACCATGTCGAAGTCGTGCACCATGCAGTCCCGGTACAGCCCGCCCGAGGTCGCCAGGTAGTCGGCGGTCGGCGGCGCCGGATCGGCCGTCGTCGTCCGTACGGTGTGCAGCCGGCCCAGGGCGCCCGAGCGGACCATCTCCCGGGCTGTGAGGTAGCCGGCGTCGAAGCGGCGCATGAAGCCCACCTGGAGCAGGCCGCCCAGGGCCGCCACCTCGCGCAGCACCGACAGGGTGCGGTTCAGGTCCGGGGCGACCGGCTTCTCGCAGAACACCGGGAGCCCGCCGCGTACCGCCCGTACGACCAGCTCCGCGTGCCCGTCGGTGGAGGAGGCCACGACCACCGCGTCCACGCCCCAGGTGAAGACCTGCTCCACGGAGGGCGCGGCGGTGGCCCCGAGCCGGTCGGCGAGGCGCGCCGCCCGCGCGGGATCGGAGTCGGCCAGCAGGAGCGAGCCCGCCTCCGGATGACGGGCGAGCGTCGCCGCGTGGAACGACCCGATCCGGCCAGTTCCGATGAGCCCGATGCGCATGAACTCAACCTGGCCCCGTCGGGGGAACCTGTCAATCCGCTCGCAACGGATCTGCGATCTTCGCGCGCTGATCTGCGATCCCGCCATGTCGATCTGCGCATCGATGCCCCGATGGCCCTTCATGGTCCACTGTGGCGGATACTGGGCGGCTGACACCGGAATGACCGAATGATGACGGACGCGATGGCGGACGAGACGGACGAGGGAAGGGCGCGGCGACGTGGCTAGGGTTCGGACAGGGGTACGCGTCGTGGGCGCCGTGCTCGCGGCGGTACTGGGGGCCTCGCTCGCGGGCTGCAGCAGTACCGGCGGCAAGCGCGCCGAGGAGCGGGCGAAGGCCGCCGAGGCGGGCCGGCCCGCCGTCTCCACCCCGCGCTGGACCTTCGCGATGGTGACCCACGCGGGCGACGGCGACACCTTCTGGGACATCGTCCAGAAGGGCGCCAAGGAGGCCGCGGCCAAGGACAACATCAATTTCGTCTACTCCCACGACGACCAGGCACAGCAGCAGGCGCAGTTCGTGCAGAACGCCATCGACCAGAAGGTCGACGGGATCGTGGTGAGCCTGGCCAAGCCGGAGGCCCTCAAGGACGTGGTGCAGAAGGCCGTCAAGGCCGGCATCCCGGTGATCACGGTCAATTCCGGATCCGCCCAGTCCGCCGCGTACGGGGCGCTCACCCACATCGGCCAGGACGAGACGATCGCGGGCGAGGCGGTCGGCACCGAGCTGAACAAACGCGGCCGCAGGAAGACCCTCTGCGTCCTGCACGAGCAGGGCAACGTCGGCCACGAGCAGCGCTGCGCCGGGGCGAAGAAGACCTTCTCCGGGGAGATGGAGAACCTGTACGTCGAGGGCACCAACATGCCCTCCGTGCAGGCGGCCATCCAGGCCAAGCTCCAGGCGGACCCGTCCGTCGACGCGATCCTCACCCTCGGCGCGCCCTTCGCGCCCACCGCCGTCAAGGCCAAGGAGGCCGCCGGCAGCAAGGCCGAGGTCGACACCTTCGACCTCAACGACTCCGTGGCCCGCGACCTCACGTCCGGCGCCCTCGGCTTCGCCGTGGACCAGCAGCCCTACCTGCAGGGATACCAGGCCATCGACCTGCTCTGGCTGTACCGGTACAACGCGAACGTGCTCGGCGGCGGCCGACCGGTGCTCACCGGACCGCAGATCGTCACCGCCGCCGAGGCCGCCGAGCTGGAGGAGTACATCAAGCGGGGCAGCCGATGAGCGCCGCCACCGCCGTCGACGAGCGGCTCGCGCCGACCTCCCCCGTCCGCAAGCTGCTCGGGCGCCCCGAGCTGGGCGCGGTGGTCGGCGCCGCCGCCGTCTTCGTCTTCTTCTCCATCGCCGCCCCCACCTTCCTCCAGGCCTCCAGCCTCAGCACGATCCTGTACTCGGCCTCCACCATCGGGATCATGGCGGTACCCGTGGCCCTGCTGATGATCGGCGGCGAGTTCGACCTCTCCGCGGGTGTCATGGTCACGACCTCGGCCCTGGTGAGCTCCATGTTCAGCTACCAGATGACCGCGAACGTCTGGGTCGGTGTCGGAGTGTCCCTCCTGGTCACGCTGGCCGTCGGCTTCTTCAACGGCTTCATGCTGACCCGCACCAAGCTGCCCAGCTTCATCATCACGCTCGGCACCTTCCTGATGCTGACCGGCCTGAACCTCGGCTTCACCAAGCTGATCAGCGGCACGGTCTCCACCAAGTCCATCGCCGACATGGAGGGCTTCCCCTCCGCCCGCGCCGTCTTCGCCTCGAAGTGGGAGATCGGCTCGGTCACCCTCCAGATCACCGTCCTGTGGTGGCTGGCCCTGGTCGCCGTCGCCACCTGGATCCTGCTGCGCACCCGCGCCGGCAACTGGATCTTCGCCGTCGGCGGCGGGGCCGACGCGGCCCGGGCGGTCGGCGTGCCCGTCGTGAAGACCCGTATCGGCCTGTACATGGGCGTCGCCCTGTGCGCCTGGATCTCCGGCCAGCACATCCTCTTCTCGTTCGACGTGGTCCAGTCGGGCGAGGGCGTCGGCAACGAGTTCCTCTACATCATCGCGGCGGTCATCGGCGGCTGCCTGATGACCGGCGGCTACGGCTCCGCCATCGGCTCGGCGGTCGGCGCCTTCATCTTCGGCATGACCAGCAACGGCATCGTCTACGCCCAGTGGAACCCGGACTGGTTCAAGTTCTTCCTCGGCGCGATGCTCCTGCTGGCCACGCTGCTCAACGCATGGGTCCGCAAGCGGGCGGAGGCGAGCAAGTGACCAACGGCGAAACCACCACCAGCCCGGCCGGAACGGCCGCCCTGGTGAAGCTGACCGGCGTCAGCAAGTACTACGGCAACGTCCGGGCCCTCCAGGACGTCTCCCTGGAGGTCTCCGCGGGTGAGATCACCTGCGTCCTCGGCGACAACGGCGCCGGCAAGTCCACCCTCATCAAGATCATCGCGGGGTTGCACCGGCACGACGCCGGCAGCTTCGAGATCGAGGGCGAGGAGACCGTCCTCGCCAACCCGCGCGCCGCCCTCGACCACGGCATCGCGACCGTCTACCAGGACCTCGCCGTGGTCCCGCTCATGCCCGTCTGGCGCAACTTCTTCCTCGGCTCCGAGCCGACGAAGGGCCGCGGCCCCCTCCGCCGCCTCGACGTCGAGACCATGCGCCGGACCACCCGCGCCGAGCTGCTGCGCATGGGCATCGACCTGCGCGACGTCGACCAGCCCATCGGCACGCTGTCCGGCGGCGAGCGGCAGTGCGTGGCCATCGCCCGCGCCGTCCACTTCGGGGCGAAGGTCCTCGTACTCGACGAGCCGACCGCCGCCCTCGGCGTCAAGCAGTCCGGTGTGGTCCTCAAATACGTCGCCGCGGCCCGCGACGCAGGCCTCGGTGTGGTCCTGATCACCCACAACCCGCACCACGCCTACCTGGTCGGGGACCGCTTCGTCCTGCTCAAACGCGGCGCCATGGCAGGCAGTCACACCCGCGACTCGATCACTCTCGACGAGCTCACCCGCCAGATGGCGGGCGGCTCCGAGCTCGACGAACTGAGCCACGAACTGGAGCGGGTGGCAGAATCGGGGACGGGCGTCACGGACGCGACGGCCCGCGGAGCCGGCCGCACCGGTCCGGCGGGCGCAGCCGACGAGGCTTCCCGCACCACCGCACCCACGAGGGACGACACGACTCGATGAGCACGTACCGGGACTTCACGCTCACCCACCGGGGGTCGGCGCGAGGCACCGTCCTGCGCACCATCGGAACCCGTGAGCGGCGGTCGCACCTGACCGCCCCACGCGTCCCGACCGTCGGCATCGACATCGGCGGCACCAAGGTGATGGCCGGTGTCGTCGACGCCGACGGGATCATCCTGGAGAAGATCCGCACCGAGACCCCGGACAAGTCCAAGAGCCCCAAGGTCGTCGAGGACACCATCGTCGAACTGGTGCTGGACCTCTCCGACCGGCACGACGTGCACGCCGTCGGCATCGGCGCGGCCGGCTGGGTCGACGCCGACCGCTCACGGGTCCTCTTCGCACCCCACCTGGCCTGGCGCGACGAGCCGCTGCGCGACGCCCTCCAATCCCGGCTCGCCGTGCCGGTCATGGTCGACAACGACGCCAACACCGCCGCGTGGGCGGAATGGCGCTTCGGCGCCGGACGCGGCGAGGACCACCTCGTCATGATCACCCTCGGTACCGGCATCGGCGGGGCCATCCTCGAAGGCGGCCAGGTCAAGCGCGGCCGGTACGGGGTCGCCGGAGAGTTCGGCCACATGCAGGTCGTCCCCGGCGGCCACCGCTGCCCCTGCGGCAACCGCGGCTGCTGGGAGCAGTACAGCTCCGGCAACGCCCTGGTGCGCGAGGCCCGCGAGCTGGCCGCCGCCGACTCCCCGGTCGCGTACAACATCATCGCCAGGGTCGGCGGGAACGTCTCGGAGATCACCGGGCCGCTCATCACCGAGCTGGCCCGCGAGGGCGACGCCATGTGCGTCGAGCTGCTCCAGGACATCGGCCAGTGGCTCGGCGTCGGCATCGCCAACCTCGCCGCCGCCCTCGACCCGTCCTGCTTCGTCATCGGCGGCGGCGTCAGCGCCGCCGACGACCTGCTGATCGGCCCCGCCCGGGACGCCTTCCGCCGCCACCTCACCGGCCGCGGCTACCGCCCGGAAGCCCGCATCGCCAAGGCCCAGCTCGGCCCCGACGCGGGCATGGTCGGTGCCGCCGACCTCGCCCGGCTCGTCGCCCGGCGCTTCCGCCGCGCCACCCGCCGACGGGTCGAGCGCTACGAGCGCTACGCGCAGCTGGGCCGCCGGCGCGAGACCGCCGCACCCACGGACTCCAAGGACGACGCACAGCCGTGAACCCGCCCACCCTGCCCCACCAGGCCTCCGCCTCCGACGAGGGCGGCACGCCGCAGCCCACCCCCGAGGACCGCAGGCACGTCGTCAAGCGGCGCTGGATCACCGCGATCATCATCGTGCTGCTGATCGGCGTACCCGCGGGCTACCTGGCGATCTCCACCCAGCAGAGCCGCGAGAGCGGCCGCGACAAGGCCGCCAAGGTCGGCGCGTCCAAGGTGCGCCCCGGCTGGCCCTCCAGGGTGCAGCGCAGCATCTACGAGGTGCCGATCCCGGCGAAGGCCTGGAAGGTCGGGTTCCTGGAGACCAACAACTGGCGCACCAGCCGCCTCTTCACCCAGTTCGCGGTGACCCCGGCCGACCTGGACGCCTTCCTCGCCGCCGTCGGCACCAGCCGCGACGCGCTGGTCCCCGGGGACGTCACGATCTCCCCGCATGACGCCGAGGTCGCGGGGTGGAGCTGGAGCCCGCGCGCCCTCTGGTACGGAACCACCCTGGAGCAGACCGACCCGCGCCCCAGCCGCGACATCACCGTCGACCTCACCGACCCCGAGAAGCCCAAGGTCTACGTCGTCTCCACGGCCACGCCCTGACCACCGCCGACCGGGCCCTTCCCGAGTGCCGCTCCTGACGGGCGAACGTCGCCTGGCGCGGTACTAGCCTGGGATCATGAAGCTCACCAAGCGGCTGCACTCCTGCGTCCAGTTGGAGAAGGACGGGCGCACGCTCGTCATCGACCCGGGCGCCTTCAGCGAACCGGACGCGGGCCTGGGGGCGGACGCCCTGCTGGTCACGCACGAACACCCCGACCACTTCGACGAGGGCCGGCTGCGGGCGGCCCTCGACGCGTCCCCGGCGGCCGCGCTGTGGACCCTGCGCAGCGTCGCCGAGCGGCTCGCGCCCGCCTACCCCGGCCGGGTGCACACGGTCGGCCACGGCGACACCTTCACCGCGGCCGGTTTCGAGGTGCAGGTGCACGGTGAGCTGCACGCCGTGATCCACCCGGACATCCCGCGGGTCACGAACGTCGGCTACCTCGTCGACGGGTCCCTCTTCCACCCCGGCGACGCGCTGACCGTGCCCGGGGTCCCGGTGGAGACCCTGATGGTGCCGGTGCACGCGCCCTGGAACAAGGTCTCCGAGGTGATCGACTACCTCCGCGAGGTCAAGCCCCGGCGGGCCCTCGACATCCACGACGCCTACCTCGCCGACATCGCCCGGCCGATCTACGACTTCGCGCTGGACAAGCTGGGCGGCACCGACCACGGGCGCCTCACCGCGGGGGACAGCGCCGAGCTGTGACGGTCCCGCCGTGACGGTCCCGCCGTGACGGTCGGCGGCCGGGCGCTGTCGGTGCCGGGCGGTAGGTTGGCAGGTATGCGTATCGCCACCTACAACGTCAACTCCATCACCGCCCGGCTGCCGCGCCTGCTGGCCTGGCTGGAGAGCTCCGGCACCGATGTCGTGTGCATCCAGGAGACCAAGTGCTCGGCGGAGCAGTTCCCGCACGAGCAGCTGCGCGAGCTGGGCTACGAGGCGGCGGTCAACGCCACCGGCCGGTGGAACGGCGTGGCCCTGCTCTCCAGGGTCGGCCTGGACGACGTGGTCATGGGACTCCCCGGCGGCCCCGACTACGAGGGCGTCCAGGAGCCCCGCGCGATCTCCGCCACCTGCGACGGGGTCCGGGTCTGGTCGGTGTACGTGCCCAACGGCCGGGAGGTCGAGCACGACCACTACGGTTACAAGCTGGACTGGTTCCGCTCCCTGGCCGCGGCCGTCGCCGATGACGCGGCCGGCCCGCGCCCCTTCGCGGTGCTCGGCGACTTCAACGTGGCCCCGACCGACGAGGACGTGTACGACCCGGCGGTCTTCGCGGGCCTCACCCACGTCACCCCGGCCGAGCGGGCCGCCCTGGAGGCGCTGCGCGGCATCGGCCTGTCGGACGTCTTCCCGCGCGCGCTGAAGTACGACCGTCCGTACACCTTCTGGGACTACCGGATGCTCGCCTTCCCCAAGAACAAGGGCATGCGCATCGACCTCGTCTACGGAAACGAGCCCTTCACCAAGGCCGTCACCGACGCCTACGTCGACCGCGAGGAGCGCAAGGGCAAGGGCGCCTCCGACCACGCACCGGTCGTCGTCGACCTGGACCTGGACCGGTAGGCGGACCGCCCGGCGGCCGGCGCGGCTGCGGGGCGGCCGATCGGGGCGGCCGATCGGCGGCGGCCGGTCCAGGCGCGCCCTGTGGCCAGCGGCGGGTCCTGGTGCGACGCTGGGCGGTATGAACATCCCTTTCCTGGACAACTGGCTGAACCGGCGTGAAACGGAACAGGGTGCGGGGCTCGCCGCCGCCCTCGTGGACGATCCCGAGGGCGTCGCCGAGTTGTTCTCGGAGTGCGAGATGCTGCGGGTCCACGCGCGGGCGGCCGGGCTCGAACTCGACGGGAGCCCGGCCTCGTTGGAGGCCCTCGACCAGCTGATGCCCCGCTGGCGGCGGGACCCCGAGGTGGTGCCCTGGCTCGGCAACGACGCGGGCTTCTACCTCGGCACCGTGATCGTCCGGACCGTCCCGGGGGCCGGCTGGAAGGTGTGGCCCAACGGCCAGCCGGTGATCCGTCTGGCGTCGGGCCGCGAGCTGAACGTGATCGAGTCGGGGGTGTCGTGGGCGATGACCGGTTCCCCCGAGCTCAGCCAGGCCTACGCCGAGGCCTCCGAGGGCTGACCGGCCCGCCTCCGGCGACTGCCGCGGCTCCGGCGGCAGGCGGCGTGTCGCGGCGAAGTGCCCTTCCGGGGCTGGATAGTTTGCGCTGACCCGGGAGACCGAGGCGCGCCCCGGCGCGACGAGGCCGACCGGGACCCATCGAGACCGGCGCCGGCACCCGAGGCCGCCGACCCGGCACCGACACCGAGTGGGCAGGGCAGCGTATGGCCGTCGATCCGTTGATCGAGCTGCGGGACGTCAACAAGCACTTCGGACCGCTGCACGTACTGCGGGACATCAACCTCACCGTCGGCCGCGGGGAGGTGGTGGTGGTCATCGGTCCCTCCGGCTCCGGGAAGTCCACCCTGTGCCGGGCGATCAACCGGCTGGAGACCGTGGAGTCGGGCACGATCCTGATCGACGGGGAGCCGCTGCCCGACGAGGGCAAGGACCTGGCCCGGCTGCGCGCCGAGGTGGGGATGGTCTTCCAGTCCTTCAACCTCTTCGCGCACAAGACCGTTCTCGCCAACGTCTCGCTCGCGCAGGTCAAGGTCCTCGGGCGCGCTCAGCGCGAGGCGGACCAGCGCTCCCGGCAGCTCCTGGACCGTGTCGGCCTCGCCGACCAGGCCGACAAGTTCCCCGCCCAGCTCTCCGGCGGCCAGCAGCAGCGCGTGGCGATCGCCCGCGCCCTCGCCATGGACCCCAAGGCGCTGCTCTTCGACGAGCCCACCTCCGCACTGGACCCGGAGATGATCAACGAGGTGCTGGAGGTCATGCAGCAGCTCGCCCAAGAGGGCATGACCATGGTCGTGGTCACCCACGAGATGGGCTTCGCCCGCTCCGCGGCGCACCGCGTGGTCTTCATGGCCGACGGCCGGATCGTCGAGGACCGCACCCCCGAGGGGTTCTTCACCTCACCGGAGAGCGACCGGGCCAAGGACTTCCTCTCCAAGATCCTCAAGCACTGAGGGGTCCCGGATCGGGGCCCCGGGGCCCGGCCGCCGCGGTGGATCACCGCTCGCGCAGCGGCACCGAGACATAGCTGGGGTCGCCCTGCGGCGAGGTGAAGGTCAGCTGCGCGCCGGTGGGGTTGTGCTCGATGTAGAGCGGGTCGACGGTGTCGACGACAAGGGCGAGCCGGTGGCCCGCGGGTACGTCGTAGGCGGTCGAGAAGAGCTCCAGGTCCACCCCGAAAGCCTGGCCGGGGGCCTTGCCGTGGAAGGTGTACGGGGCGTTGCTGACGAGCTTGCCGATGCCGAGCGGGCCGACGTCGTAGAGGTAGGCGACGAAGGTGCCGTCGCCCTTGGTGGGCGTGACGGTGGTGTGCAGCCGGACGGTGCCGCGGATCCGTCGGGCCTCGTCGTAGCGGTCCGACTGCCAGACGGCGGCGAAGGCCCGGGGGAGGAGCGGGATCGAGGCGATCGGCGGGGCCTTGAAGAACTGGTCGAAGACGCTGGAGAGCAGCACGACGCCGCCGTCGGCGCCTGAGTCCACGTTCGCGAAGAGGTGCTCGCTGTCGGAGAGCGCGAGCCGCTCGGTGCCGCCGGAGCCGACCGACGCCCAGTCGGCGTAGCCCTCGTAACCGCTGTCGCTACGGGACTTGATCTGCACGGGGGCCTCGGTGTCGACGCCGTTGCGCTCGCCCTTGAGGTAGCGGTCGAACCAGCGGTGGGCATGGGTCCAGGTGTCGTTGGGCAGGCCGAGCAGGCCGGTGCCCTCGGCGGTGGCGTGGTCTCCGGGGCGGAACTCCAGCCGCTTGGGGCCGGTGAGCCGCTCGTAGAACTTCGCGTACTGGTTCGGCGGGAAGATCGTGTCGCCCCACGCGTTGCCGAGCATGACGGCGGTGCCGTTGGCGTTGATCCGGTCCACCTGCTCGGCTGCCGAACGCTTCCTGCCCCACTCGATCATCTGCTGCTCGCGGTCCAGCCGGGAGCCGAGGAAGTCACCCAGGATCGACTGGAGTTCGGGTCCGGGGCGGCCCGTGAGGTAGCCGGCGGCGCCGAGCAGCCCGGCGGCCTGGCGGTGCTGGGTGCGGCCCGAGTAGATGGATTCGATGAGGTCGGCCCAGCCGCTCATGGCGACCACGGCCTTGACGCGCGGGTCGTGCGCGGAGGCGAGCAGGCTGATGCCGGCGCCGTACGAGACCCCGCCCAGGCCGACGCGGTCGGCGTCGGCGGGGGTGTGGGCCAGGGCCCAGTCGATGACGGCGGAGACGTCGGCGATGTCCGGCGGGCCGGCCACCTCGATCTGGCCGCCGGAGAGCCAGAAGCCGCGGGAGGTGTAGCTGACCACGACGTAGCCGGAGTCGGCGAGTTTCTTGGCCTGGGCGATGTATTCGATCTGCGGCATGCCCCAGCTCGTGGGCAGCACGATCAGCGGATACGTCCGGCCGCTCTGGGCTCCGGCCGGGGTGAAGACGTTGCCCTTGAGGGTGATGCCGCCGGAGCCGGGGATGTCGTGAAATCGCAGGTCCGCCGGGGCGGTCTGGGTGGTGGCGGCGGTGGCGGCCGCGGCGGGCGCGGTGGCCGCCTGGGCCTGGTGGGGGGCCAGGCCCAGGGCGGTCGCCGCCAGGAGTGCCGCCACGGCTGCGGCGGTGGTGGTGCGTTCCATCGGTCGCTCCTCGCGTGCACCGGGAGTCCTGAAAGTGACCCGACGGTAACGGGAGGGGCTTACCGGAGGTAACCCGTGAGTAAGTTACGTGCTGGTAACAATTGACCGAGAGTCAGTCGGAGCGGTCCGCAGGTCAGCCGTTCTGCGGGGCGGTGGACAGGGCGCTCTTGGCCTTCCACTGGTCCCAGGACAGGTTCCACTCGCCATAGCCGTTGCCGATGTCGGCGTTGCCCTTGGAGCCCCCGCCGACCACCTCGAAGGCGTCGCCGATCTGCGACTGCGCGAAGAACTCCTTGGCGTCGGCGTCGCTCATCCCCACGCAGCCGGAACTGCTGTTGGTGCGGCCGAAGTTGGCGGCGTTCCACGGGGCGGCGTGCGCGTACATGCCGGACCAGGTGAGGCGCATCGAGTAGTCGACCATCTTGTCGTAGGCGTCATCGAGGCCCACCGTCTGGGAGTCCATCCGGATGGTGCCCTCCTTCGACATGATCACCATCTTCCCGGACCAGGACGCCTTCTTGCCTCCCGGTGTGCCGGCCGAGATCGGGATCGTCTTCTGTACCTGGCCGTCCTCGGTCACCGACATCTTCTTGGTGTCGAGGCTGACCTGGATCCGGCGGTCCTTCCCGATCTTGAACTCGGTGTTGTAGTCCTTCGCGAAGAGGCCGCCGCCCTTGCCGGAGTCCACGCCGTTCAGGTTCATCTCGACCTTCACGTCCGTGCCGGACTTCCAGTACTCCTTGGGCCGCCAGTCGACGCGGTCGTTGCCGGAGTAGTCCTTGATCCAGCCCCAGGAACCCTCGGTGTTGTCCGAGGTGGTGACCTTGAGCTGCTTCTCCACCTCGGCCTTGTTCGTCACCGGGTTGTCGAAGACGATCGACACCGGCATCGCCACGCCCACCGTGCTGCCCTTGGGGATGTTGATCGAGACCTTGTTCACCTTGTCGGCGGCGCTGGTCCTGAACTGCGTGGTGGCGCTCTGGCTGTCGGTGTTCTGCGCCTCGACCTTGTACTCCGCACCGGGCGGGGCGTTGCGCTCCGAGGTCCAGGTCTTCCCGTCGTCGGCTATCTTCCCCGGCAGCTCCGCACCCTTGGCGTCGGTCACCTTCACCTGGGCCAGCTTGCCCTCGGCGACGGTCACCGTCACCGGCTGGCCGGCCTTGACCTGATCGCCCGTGAGGTTCACCGAGACCGCCATGGGCGCCTTCGGCTTCGACTCGTCCTTGCCCTTGTCGTCGCTGCCGCCGTCACTCCCGCCCGAGCAGGCGGTCAGCGCGGCGGCCAGGAGTGCGGTGCCCGCAATGGCGGTGCGGCGTGTGCGGCTCAACGAAGGGCCCCTTCGAGTAGTGGTGGTGAAGAGCGTTCACAAAAGAGGATGAGATCGGGACGACTTTAGGTTGCGCACACCGCGGAAATGATCGGCCTTTTCGGTTGTGACCCGGACCGCAGCGAAACGGTCATCGTCCGGTCACATTTGCCGCGCAGTGCGGTCACGGGTGGCTGTGAGAGTCCTGTGAACGACCCCTCGGCGCGAACAGGAAGGCTGTCATCCGTGTGCGCACTGCTCGTCACTCCCGCCCGGCAGGACCAGGACCAGGAGCTCCAGGTGCGCGCCCTGTCCGTCTCCGCATACCAGTCCTTTCTCTCCAGGACCCCGTCGGCGAGCTTTCTGCAGTACCCGTCCTGGGCTCGGGTGAAGGACCTTTGGCGCTCGGAAATGATCGGATGGCACGGTCCGGGCGGAGAGATCGAAGGTGCCGGTCTCGTTCTCTATCGGCAATTGCCCGGCACCCGCAAATACTTCGCCTACCTTCCCGAGGGCCCCGTCGCCGACTGGTCGGACCCGCGCATCGACCGCTGGCTGGGCCCGCTCATGCGCCACCTGCGCCACGCCGGCGCCTTCGCCGTCCGTATCGGCCCCAGCCCCGCCTACCGCCGCTGGGACGCCGCCACCGCCAAGGCCGGCGCCGGAACGGGCCGTCAGATATCCGACGTCCTCGCCACCGAGGTCGACCCCGTGGGCGCCGCCCTCGCCGACCGGCTGCGGACCCGCGGCTGGAAGCGCTGCGGCGGCGAGGACGACGGCGACGCCCAGCCCCGCCACGTCTTCCGCGTGCCCCTCGCCGGCCGCAGCCTCGACGACCTGTGGTCCGGCCTCAACCAGGAGTGGCGGCGCAACGTCCGCAAGGCCGGCAAGGCCGGGGTCGAGACGGTCCTCGGCACCTGCGACGACCTGCCCGAGTTCTACCGGCTGCTGCGGATCACCGAAGAGCGCGACGGCTTCCGGCTCGGCCGCTCCCTCGCGTACTACGAGCAGCAGTACCGCGTCCTGAACGAGGAACAGCCCGGCCGGATGCGGCTCTACCTGGCCATCCACCGCGGCGAGATCCTCGCCGCCCACACCATGATCAGCACCGGCAGCAGGGTCTGGTACCAGACCGGCGCCTCCGCCGACCACCGGCGCGAAGTGCGGCCCAGCAACGCCCTGCAGTGGCGCATGATGCGCGACGCACACGCCCTCGGAGCCGACGAGTACGACATGCGCGGGGTACCCTCCACCCTCGACCCCGACGAACGTTCTTTCGGGCTGCTGCGCTGGAAGCTCGGCACCGGCGGACAGGTCGTCGAAACGCTCGGCGAATGGGAGATCCCGATGGACGGAGTCGCCAACACGGCGCTCTACAAGGCGTTCCAGGCCTACCTGGCCCGCCGGTGACGGCCACCGACACCAGACCGGCCGGCCCGGCTCCCGTCAGCGCGGCACCGAGGAAGACCTCGGTGCTGCGCAGCGGTGCGCTCATGGCGGCCGGTTCCGTCGTCTCCCGCGCCACCGGCTTCATACGCTCCGCCGTCGTCGTCGCCGCCCTGGGCACCGGACTGCTCGGCGACGGCTACGCCGTCGCCAACACCGTCCCGAACATCATCTACATCCTCCTCATCGGCGGAGCGCTCAACGCCGTCTTCGTACCCGAGCTGGTCCGGGCCGCCAAGGAACACGCCGACGGCGGCGCCGCCTACACCGACCGCCTGCTCACCGCCTGCACGGCGGCACTCGTGGCACTCACCGCCGCCGCGGTCCTCGCCGCCCCGCTGATCGTCTCCTGGTACACGGGCTACAGCGGCGCCCAGGCGAGCACCACCGCGGCCCTCGCCCGGTACTGCCTGCCCCAGATCCTCTTCTACGGGCTCTTCACCCTGCTCGGCCAGGTACTGAACTCCCGCGGCCGGTTCGGCGCGATGATGTGGACCCCGGTCCTCAACAACTTCGTGATCATCGCCGTCTTCGGGCTGTTCCTCTACGTCTCCCACGACGGCGCGGACGGCCTCACCGCCGCCGAGACCCGCCTCCTGGGCCTCGGCACCACCGCCGGCATCGTCGTCCAGGCCCTCGCCCTGATCCCCTCGCTGCGCGCGGCCCGCTTCCGCTGGCGCCCCCGCTTCGACTGGCGCGGCAGCGGCCTCGGCCGCCCCCTGCGCAACGCGGGCTGGACCGTCCTGCTCGTCCTCACCAACCAGATCGCCTACTGGGTCGTCACCCGGCTCTCCACCACCACCGGGCAGCACGCCGTCGACGCCGGCCTCGCGGGCGGCGCCGGCTACACCGCCTACAGCAACGCCTACCAGCTGTGGATCGTCCCGCAGGGCATCATCACCGTCTCCCTCGTGACCGCGCTGATGCCCCGGATGAGCTCGGCCGCCGCCGACGGCGACCTCGCCGCCGTCCGCCGCGACGTCTCCTACGCGCTGCGCTCCAGCGCCGCCCTCGTCGTTCCCGCCGCCGCCCTCATGGCCGCCCTCGCCCCCTGGGTGACGGGCGCCGTCTTCGGCTACGGACGCACCGGTGCCGCCGACATCGAGGTGATGGCGGGCATGCTCACCGCCTTCGCCCCCGGCCTGGTCGCCTTCTCCGCGCAGTACGTGCTCGCGCGCGGCTTCTACGCCCTCTCCGACACCCGGACCCCCTTCCTCCTCAACCTCGTCATCGTCACCCTGAACGCCGGACTGTCGGCCGCCGCCTACCTCCTGCTGTCCCCGCGCTGGGCGGTGACCGGCATGGCCGCCGCCTCCTCCGTCGCCTTCCTCGCGGGCGCCGCCGTCACCGGGTACGCCCTCTCCCGCAGGCTCGGCCCGCGCGCGGGCACCCGTACCGTACGGCGCACCACCGCGGTACGCACCCACCTGCGGCTGCTGGCGGCCTGCGTGCCAGCGGCCGGCGCGGCGCACGCGGCGGCCCTCGCCGCCGGGCGCTTCGGCGACTTCGCCGCGGTCGGCGCGGGAACTGCGGCCCTCGTCCTGTTCGTCGTCCTCCTTGCCCGGCCGCTGCGCCTGGCCGAGATCACCGACCTGCTCGACTCCCTGCGCCGCAAGACAGGCCGGTAGCGGGAGCAGGAGCCGAAGACCCCCTTGGGATACTGACCGGATGCCACGTGTACTGCTGATCGAGGACGACCCTTCCATCCGCGAAGGGGTCGGCCTCGGCCTGCGCCGCCGCGGCCACGAGGTACAGGCGGCCGAGACCGGGGAGGAAGGGCTCGCCATGATGGCGGACTTCCGCCCCGAACTCGTCCTGCTCGACCTGATGCTGCCCGGCATCAACGGCGTGCAGGTCTGCCACCGCATCCGCCAGACCAGCGAAGTCCCGATCATCATGCTCACCGCACGCGGCGACGACTTCGACATCGTCATCGGCCTGGAGGCGGGCGCCGACGACTACATCGTCAAACCCGCCCGCACCGAGGTCATCGAAGCCCGCATCAAGGCCGTCCTGCGCCGCCTCAGCGACCCGGTCGGAGCCCGCCCCGGCATCGAGGCCCACGGCGAACTCACCATCGACCGCGCCGGGCTGACCGTCGCCAAGAACGCCGAACGCGTCGCCCTCGCACCCAGCGAGATCAAGCTCCTGCTGCACCTGTCGGCCTCGCCCGAGCAGGTCTTCTCCCGCCAGCAGCTCCTTGAGTACGTCTGGGACCACAGCTACCACGCCGACGCCCGGCTCGTGGACGCCTGCGTCCGCCGCCTGCGCCACAAGATAGAGGACCCCGCCCGCAGCCCCCGCTACATACAGACCGTGCGCGGCTTCGGCTACCGCTTCGGCCCCCTGTAGGCCGCGGTGCGACGCATAGCACCCCTCGGGCTGCGCACCCGGCTGATAGCGGCCTTCCTCCTGGTCGCCGCGATCAGCGCGGGCACCACCGCCGCCCTGACCTACCAGCAGGCGCGCAACGCCATCCTCAAGCAGACCCAGGACACCGCCGTCAGCACCCTGCGCGACCAGATCGAGCAGCAGGAGTTCCGCCTCCCCCTGGAACAGCAGGAACTGCAGCGCATCGTCATCGAGCTCGGCAAGCGCGGCAAGCCCCACCCGTGGATCGTCTTCGGCGAGTACGCAGGCATGCGCGTCTCCACCAACCCCGACACGCCCACCTCGACCGTGATCACCGACAGCCTGCGGGAGAAGGTCCGCGACAACCCGTACACCGCCTTCCAGCGCGTCGAGGACCAGCGCGGCAACCCCTGGCTGACCATCGGCGTCCCCGCCGTCTTCGAGCACAACGGATACACCGAACCCACCGGGGTCGTCTTCTACGCCAGCGTCCCGCTCTCCGCCGAGAAGCAGACCGTCGAAGCCATGGTCGAGGCCGCCCAGCAGGGCGCCGTCCCGGGCCTGGCCATCGCCATCGTCCCCGCGCTGCTGGCCGCCCGCAGCGTGCTGCGGCCCGTCCGCGACATGCGCCGCGCCGCCCAGAAGCTGGGCAAAGGCCGCCTCGACACCCGCATCGAGGTCCGGGGCGCCGACGAACTCGCCGGACTCGCCCGCACCTTCAACGAGACCGCCCGCGCCCTGGAACAGTCCGTGCGCGAACTCCAGGAAGCGGAGGTCCGCGCCCGCCGCTTCGCCTCCGACGTCTCCCACGAACTGCGCACCCCGCTCGCAGGGATGCTCGCCGTGACCGAGGTGCTCGACGAGGACGCCGCCCGCCTCGACGCCGACACGGCCAAGGCCCTGCGCCTGGTCAGCGCCGAGACCGGCAAACTCGCCGTCCTCGTGGAGGACCTGATGGAGATGTCCCGCTTCGACGCCCGGGCCGCCGAGCTCAACCTCGACGACGTGGACATCGCCGAAGCCGTCCGCAAGACCCTCGAACGGCGCCACTGGGACGACGGCCGCGTCGTCACCGAGCTGCCCGACGCGGTACGCGCCCGGCTCGACCCGCGCCGCTTCGACGTGGTCCTCGCCAACCTCGTCGGCAACGCCCTGCGGCACGGCGGCGCCCCCGTACGCGTCACCGTGCGGACCGCGCCCGGCGAGGCCGGCGAACGGCTCCTCATCGACGTCGCCGACAGCGGACCCGGCATCGCGCCCGAGGTGCTGCCGCACATCTTCGACCGCTTCTTCAAGGCCGACGCGGCCCGGACCCGCTCCGCCGGCAGCGGCCTCGGACTCGCCATCACCCTGGAGAACGTCCGCCTGCACGGCGGCACCCTCCGGGCCGGCAACGCGCCCTCCGCAGGCGCCCTCTTCACCCTCGACATGCCGCTGGAGGCCCGCGTATGACAGGGCGGAAGACCAGAGCCCGCGCCGCGGCGGCCACGGCGGTACTGACCGGCTGCGCCCTGCTGCTCGCCGGCTGCGGGATCAAACGCACCGGGGTGGTCGAGAGCGGCCACGCCGCCGGCGTCAAGGTCCCCGGCGGCAAGACCGCCGCCGTCCTCTACTTCGTCTCCAAGGACGGCGACCGGCTCGTCCCGGTCCCCTTCTCGGTCGGCACGGACTACACCCTCGCGCCCACGCCGCTCCTGCGGCTGCTGCTGAACGGCCCCAGCGGTCCGGCCTCGGCGGCCGGGCTCACCACGGCGCTGCCGAAGGTGCCCGACGCGAAGTCCGACGCCGTGACGGTGAGCACGTACGCGCCGGGGAAGGGGCTGACCGTGAGCGTGCCGTTCGCGGTGGGCGGCCTGTCGCAGACGGCCCGCAACCAGCTGGTGTGCACCGTCGGCGTCTCCGCCGTGCCGGACACCCTCAGCCCGGTCACCATCCAGGGCACCGACACCACCCTCCCCTCCGCCGACTGCCGGACGCCGCGCTGACGTACGCCGCCCCGGCGTACGGGTGCCGACACACGCGTCCCGACGTACGCGTCCCGACGTACGCGTCCCGACGTACGCCGCGCCCTTGCGGTCGGGCCGCGCACCCGTCACGGTGGCCCCATGGACCACGCCGCGGACGTCCCCGACGTCTTCGACCCCCGCATCTACGCCGCCGGCGTCCCGCACGAGCGCTACCGGCTCCTGCGCGACCTGCACCCCGTGGCCTGGCAGCCGGAGCCCGAGATCGCCGGCTGGCCCGCCGGCCCCGGATTCTGGGCCGTCACCCGGCACGCCGACGTCGTCCGCGTCCTGCGCGACCACCGGACGTACTCGTCCTGGCTGGGCGCCACCCAGATCCGCGACCCCGACCCGGCCGACCTGCCCTTCCTGCGCCGCACCATGCTCAACCAGGATCCACCCGACCACGGCCGGCTGCGCCGGCTCGTCGCCCGCGTCTTCACCCCCGCCCGCGTCGACGCCTTCGCCGGGCGTGTCCGCGAACGGGCCCGTACGCTGCTGGCCGCCGCCCGGGACGCCGCCGACGACGACGGCGCCACCGACCTCGTCCGCACCGTCACCGACGACTACGCGCTGCTCAACCTCACCGACCTGCTGGGCGTCCCGCCCGCCGACCGCGCCCTGCTGCTCGACTGGACCGTGCGGGTCATCGGCTACCAGGACCCCGACGACGCTCCCGCACCGCTCCTCGGCCCCGACGGCAAGCCCCTCAACCCGCGCTCCCCGGCCCTGCTCGGCGAGATGTTCGCGTACGCCCGCGAACTCGCCGCCCACAAACGCCTGCACCCCGGCGACGACGTCATGACCGCCCTCGCCACGGCCGGACTCGACCCCGCCGAACTGGAGATGTTCTTCTTCCTGCTCACCGTCGCCGGCAACGACACCGTGCGCAGCGCCGCCCCCGGCGGCCTGCTCGCCCTCGCCCACGCCCCCGACGCCTACCGCAGGCTCGCGGCGGGCCGGTACTCCCCGGCGGGCGCGGTCGAAGAACTCCTGCGCGTCCACCCGCCGGTCCTCAGCTTCCGACGCACCGCCGCCGTCGACCACGAACTGGCCGGGCAGCCGGTCCGGGCCGGCGACAAGGTCGTCGTCTTCCACGCCTCGGCCAACCACGACGAACGCGTCTTCACCGACCCGGGCCGCCTGGACCCCGGCCGCACACCCAACCCGCACGTGTCCTTCGGGGACGGCCCGCACGTCTGCCTCGGCGCGCACTTCGCCCGCCTCCAGCTGCGCACCCTCTACGAGGAGTGGTGCGCGGCCATGCCCGTACCGGAGCTGGCGGGCCCACCCCGGCGGCTGGTGTCGAACTTCATCAACGGGATCACACGGCTGCCGCTGCGGGTGTCCGGGCCGGCCGGGTGACGTCCGCGACCAGCTCGGTCACGTCCGGCCCGTAGGCGTCGCTGTTGACCACCTTCAGCACCAGACAGAACGAGTCCGCCCCGTACTTGCGCGCCAGCTGCGTGTGGTGCCGGCTCAGGTACCGGGCGGCCGCCTGGTTGCTGACCGCCGTCTGCCCCGACAGCAGGAACACCGGGCGGCCGCCCTCCCCGCCCGTCAGCCGGGCCAGCAGCACGTGCTCCTCCAGCCCCGGACGCCACCGGTAGGTCTCGCCGCCCACGAGGATCGCGCCCCGGTCCTCGTGCTGCTCGGTGTCGGTGTTGACGGTGATGCCCGGCAGCATGGACGACAGGTGCGCCGTGGTGCGCGCGTTGGACACCGGCCCGCCGACGCAGAACTCGGCCCGGTCGCCGAAGCCCTGACGGGCGGTGTCGTGCGTGACGATCTGCACGTTCGCCCCGCAGTCCTTGATGAGTGCGGAGACCTCCAGCAGGGCGAAGGCGTCGTTGCGGTGGACGGAGGACTCCTTGCCGCCCATCTGACGGTTGACGACGAACAGGCAGTCGGAGCCGGGCGGGAGCCCGAAGAACACCTGCTTGCGGCGCAGCGCGCGGCGCCACAGATACGTCCGGGCGAACCAGCCGACCCCGGCGGAGAGGCCGGTGGCTATCAACCCCAGCACGATGTTGCGCACGTCATCGTTCATGCGGCGGATGGTAGCCGCCGCCCGGCCTTCCTGACGCGGGGGGTGCGGTGAAGCTACGCTGCGCCAGCCAGGCCTGACCGGCCGTCGACTGGAGGTATCGGATGCGTGGTCCCGCCGCACGTCAGTTAGCGCTCGTCGCCCTCGCCGGGGCGCTCGTCTCCACCGGGGCCACCGCCCCGCCCACCACCACGGCCACCCCGCCGGCGAAGGTACCGGTCGCCGCCGGCTACGGCGGGGCCGTCGCCAGCGTCGACGCCGACGCCTCGGCCGCCGGGATCGCCGTGCTGCGCTCCGGCGGCAACGCCGTCGACGCGGCCGTCGCCACCGCCGCCGCGCTCGGCGTGACCGAGCCCTACTCGGCGGGCATCGGCGGGGGCGGCTACTTCGTCTACTACGACGCCCGCTCGCACCGGGTCCACACCGTCGACGGCCGGGAAACCGCCCCGGCCACGGCCACCGAGACCCTCTTCCAGGAGAACGGGCAGCCGATCCCCTTCGCCGAGGGCCAGACCAGCGGCCTCGGCGTCGGTGTCCCCGGCACCCCCGCCACCTGGAAGACCGCTCTCGACGCCTGGGGCAGCCGCTCACTGGGCTCCCTGCTGAAGCCCGCCGAGAGACTGGCCCGCGACGGCTTCAGGGTGGACAGCACCTTCCGCGCCCAGACCGCACTCAACGAGGACCGCTTCAAGGACTTCCCGGACACCGCGAAGCTCTTCCTGCCGGGCGGCGCCCTGCCCGTCGTCGGCTCCACCTTCAAGAACCCCGACCTGGCCGCCACCTACGCCGAACTCGCCCGCAAGGGAACCGGCGCCCTCTACCGGGGACGCCTCGCCGAGGACATCGTCCGGGCCGTGCGCACACCCCCGGTGGACCCCGCGGCCACCCGCACGGTACGGCCCGGTGACCTGACCACCGGGGACCTGCGCGCGTACGCGACCAAGCGGCAGGAACCGACCCGTGTCGGCTACCGCGGCCTGGACGTCTACGGCATGGCGCCCTCGTCCTCGGGCGGCACCACGGTCGGTGAGGCGCTGAACATCCTGGAGCGGACCGACCTCTCGAAGCTGTCCGAGGCGCAGTACCTGCACCGCTTCATCGAGGCCTCCCGGATCTCCTTCGCCGACCGCGGCCGCTGGGTCGGCGACCCGGCCGCCGTGGACGTGCCGACGCGGGAACTGCTCTCGCAGCGGTTCGCCGACTCCCGCGCCTGCCTGATCAGGCCGGACCGGACGCTGACCAGCCCGCTGGCCCCCGGCGATCCGCGCCACCCGGCGCCCTGCGCCACCACCGGGCAGGCCGCCCCGACCACGTACGAGGGGGAGAACACCACGCACCTGACGGTCGCCGACCGCTGGGGCAACGTCGTCTCCTACACCCTGACCATCGAGTCCACCGGCGGCAGCGCCATCACCGTCCCCGGCCGCGGCTTCCTCCTCAACAACGAACTCACCGACTTCTCCTTCGCCCCGGCGGCGCCGGGAGTCCCGGACCCGAACCTGCCCGGTCCCGGCAAGCGGCCGCGCTCGTCCATGTCCCCGACGATCGTGCTGGACGACGGCCGACCGGTGCTGGCGGTCGGTTCACCCGGGGGAGCCACCATCATCACCACCGTCCTGCAGACCCTGACCGGCCACCTGGACCGGGGCCTGCCGCTGGTCGCGGCGATCGCGGCGCCGCGGGCCAGCCAGCGCAACCAGACCACCACCGAGCTGGAGCCGGGCCTGTGGGACAGCCCGCTGCGCGCCGAGCTGGAGGCCCTGGGGCAGGCGTTCCGGCAGAACCCGGAGATCGGCGCGGCGACCGGTGTGCAGCGACTGCCGGACGGGCGCTGGCTGGCGGGGGCGGAGACCAGCCGCCGGGGCGGCGGCTCGGCCATGGTGGTCCACCCGCGCGGGAACCCGTAGGCGGCGGGCTCCCGAGGGTCACAGGGCGGTCAGGATCCGCGGGCCGCGACCGGTGATCGCGACCGTGTGCTCCGAGTGGGCGGCGCGGGTGCCGTCGACGGTGCGCAGGGTCCAGCCGTCGCCGTCGCACCGGTAGTCGTCCGTACCACCCGCGATCAGCATCGGCTCGATGGCGAGGACCATGCCGGGGCGCAGCTTCATACCGCGCCCCGGCAGCCCCTCGTTGGGCACGCCCGGGTCCTCGTGCATCCTGCGGCCGATGCCGTGGCCGCCGAAGCCGTCGGGGACGCCGTATCCGGCGGCGCGGCAGACCGTGCCGACGGCGTGGGCGATGTCCCCGATCCTGTTGCCGGGCACGGCGGCGGAGATACCGGCCGCGAGGGCCGCCTCGGACGTCTCGATCAGCCGCTGGTCCTCGGGCCGGGCGCGGCCGACGGTGAAGCTGACCGCCGCGTCCCCGACCCAGCCGGCGAGCTTGGCCCCGCAGTCGATGCTGACGAGGTCGCCGTCGCGCAACCGGTAGCCGTCGGGGATGCCGTGCACGATCGCGTCGTTGACGGAGGCGCACACCACCGCGGGGAAGGGCACGGGCGCGAACCGCGGCCGGTAGCCGAGGAAGGGGGAGGTCGCGCCGGCTCCGTGAAGCACCCCGCGGGCCACCCCGTCCAGCTCCGCCAGGGTCACTCCGACGTGCGCGGCCTTCCGTACGGCGGCCAGGGTGCGGGCGACGATCCGGCCCGCGGCGCGCATCTTCTCGATCTCGGGTGCTGTCTTCAGTTCCACCATGCCAATAACTATACCGGTATAACTGTAACGGGATAACTATACCGGGATAACTATTGGGGCTCCGGGTAGGATGACCCCATGGTCCGTACCCCTCTCACCCCCGAAGAGCGCGAGCGCGGCGAGCGCCTGGGCGCCCTGCTGCGCGAGGCGCGCGGCGCCCGCAGCATGGTCGAGATCGCGGCCGGAGCCGGGCTCTCCGCCGAGACGCTGCGCAAGATCGAGACCGGCCGGGCGCCCACCCCCGCCTTCTTCACGGTCGCCGCCCTCGCCGAGGCGCTCGGCCTCTCGCTGGACGATCTCCTCCGGCGCTGCGCGGCCGTTCCGGCGTAGGACCGCCGAGCAGCCCGCCGCCTCCTCCTGCCGTTCGGGCGGGAGCCGAGGCCGAACGGCCCAATCGGCGGTGGGACTTGCCGCGGGCGGGGCAAGCGTGAAGGCGTGTCAGCCGCGAACGCAGCCAAACGACTCGGATGCGCAGCCGTCGGCGCCCTCCTCGCCGGAGGGCTGCTGCTGGCCGCGTGCGCACTGCCGGACGACCGGCCGGATCCCGCACGGGAAGCGGACGGGCGCGCCCGGCAGGGGACACCGGCCCCCCGCGCCCCGTCCGCCCGCTGACCGGCGCCGCACGCCGGCGACGCGCTCGGCCGGTGGAGTGACGGCCGGGCCCGACACCCCGCCGGCTCCCGGGGGTGCCGGGCCGCGGGCCGCCGGCCGTCAGGACTAGGGTCCGGGTATGGATCTCCAGGAGCTCGGCAACGCGCGGTACGTCAGCCTCACCACCTTCCGCAAGGACGGCACGCCCGTGGCGACCCCGGTGTGGGCGGTCGCCGACGGAGGCGAGCTGTACGTGTGGACGCGCAGCGACTCGTGGAAGGTCAAGCGCATCCGCAACGACGGGCGGGTCACGCTCGCCGCGTGCGACGTGCGGGGACGCGTCGAGGAAGGCGCGCCCGTCGTCGAGGGGCGCGCCCGGCTGCTCGACGAGGAGGGGCTGCGACGGGTGCGCAAGCTGATGTCGCGCAAGTACACCTGGCAGTTCTGGGCGCTGGACGTGCCCGCCGCCCTGGTGCGCCGGGGGAAGCGGCCGCACACCGCGATCGCCGTCAAGCTTTGAGGCTCCCGTAGCCCGCCCGTAACACAGGTGGGATCCAATGCGGTCATGGAGACCGCGACTTCACTGGCGATCAGTCAACTCTCCGGATACTTGAGGGGATTGACGCAGAGACTGGATGCCGGGGCAGGCTGGTACGGGGAGTTCCTGCGCCGGGATCCGGAAGGCGTGCGGGCCTGTCTGGACGGGGCGGCGATACCCCCGTGGGACGTGGTGGAATCGCTGCTGAGGGACCTGGCGCGGGTGGGTGGCACGGAGCTCGCGGCGCGGGAGACCGTATACGCGGCGCGGCTGCGGGCGGCGGCCGTCACCGTGTGGGACCGGCTGCCGGGAGGTGAGGGCGAGCTGCGGACCCTCCTCGCGGCGGAGGCCGCCCGGCGGGCGGAGTCGGAGGCCGCCCTGCGGAGCCTGACCGCCCGGCTGAGCGCGCCCGCCGACCGGGCCGAGACCGACGCCCTGACCCGGGAGCTGTCCTGGACCCAGGACGACGTGGCCCGCGCGGTGGCCCGCCACGAGGACCTGGCGGCCCGGCTGACCGCCCTGCAGACCGACCCCTTACCCACCGTCCCCCACCAACGATCCCCCCACCCGCCCCGAGCCGAAGCCCCCACCCACCCCGCGCCCCGGCCCCGACGTCGCCCCGGCGCGCCGCCGGAGCCCGCGGCCGAGGCGGTGCCGCACGCCGGGCCCCGGCCCGGGGCCGCCGGCCGCGCGGGCCCGGCGGCCGAGGCGGTGCCGCACATCGGGCTCCGGCCCGGGGCCGTCGGCCACCCGGAGCCGGCGGCCGAGGCGGGGTTGCACGCCGTGACCCCGCCGCGGGCCGGGGTCCCCGCACAGGGCGCAGCCCAGGCAGGGGCTTGGCCCGTGGCCGGGGCGCGGGCCGAGGCCGACGTGCCTGCGGAGCCCGCGGCTCAGACAGGCGTTCCCGTCGAGGGGCCGGCGCAGGCGCCGGTTCTGCCGCCCGTCGGGCGGGCCGAGGGGCGGTGGTTGCGCGGGGCGCGGCGTAGCGGGGGTGCCCGGTACGCCGGGGCGCCGGCTCCCGAAGCCCCCGCCTTCACCCCGCCTCCGGGCCACTCGGACGACGGGGCCCACCCCGCCCCACGCGGCGCCCGGTTCGGCCTACGGCCGCCTGAGCCGCAGCCCGAGCCGGCGCCGGCGCCGGCGTCGGAACCGGAGGCCCCGCCCACGCCGGCGCAGCCGACCGGCACGCCCCGGGCCGTCACCGTCGAGCTGCTCGCGCTGCGCGCGCAGGGCCGTACCGGGGAGGCGTACGCCCTGCTGTGCCAGGCCGCGGCCTGGCCCGCCTGGCAGTTGCCCCACCTGGCCGCCGAGCTGGCCCGCGCCGGCCTGGCCGCCGACTGGAACACCCTGCTCTGGGAGGCTGCCTCGCTGCCGCCCGTACAGCTCGCGGCGGCCGCCGCCGCCCTCGGCGACGCCGGCCGGGAGGCCGACTGCGACGCCCTGCTCCGCCAGGGCGTCTCCCGCCCCGCCTCCGAGGTCGCGGACGCGGCTCTCGCCCTCGGCGCGGCCGGCCGCTCCCGGGAGGCCGACGCCCTGCTCGGAGCCTTCGTACGGGTCCGTACCGCCGAGGAGGCCGCCGCCCTGGCCCGGCACGACC
Organism: Streptomyces sp. NPDC060232; assembly: GCF_042726555.1. NCBI lineage: Bacteria > Bacillati > Actinomycetota > Actinomycetes > Kitasatosporales > Streptomycetaceae > Streptomyces > Streptomyces sp. NPDC060232. The sequence goes on from NZ_JBHXAG010000021.1 coordinate 110,473, forward strand.
CCCAGTGGTTCACCCCGAAGCTGCTCCATGCGGCCGGCCTGCTCCCCGGCGCCCGCCACCGCGACCTCGTCCACGCCCTGCGCGTCGCCGGCATCGTCCCTGCCTGAGGGCTGTCCCGTCATCTGCGGTAGATCAGCGCGCGGCGTCGGATGCGGCGCATCGCGAAGCGCAGGAGCGTCCTCATGCTGGGCGTATGCGGGCGCTTGCGACCACGCGGCGATGGCGCCGTAGCCGGCGTCGCGTGCCCGTCGGGGATCACGGGACAGCCCTGAGTGCTGTGGCCGGACCGTCCGCCCCGCATGGGCACCCGCACCGGGGGCCGTCGCGCTGCAGCGAGCCTTCGGATCCGGCCGGGCCCGCGCTGCCCGCCACCGCGCACCCCGACCCGCCGCGGCACGCCGCACGGCCCGCCGCAGGCCCGCTGCACTGCACGTCGCACGGCACGCCGCGGGCGCCACCCCTTGCGGACACCCCGCCTTCATGTCGTCAAAGTCCCGCCCGCTGACCGCAAACGACCGCGTCGCGACGTAACGTGACCGACTACTCCAACTGTGCAAGGCGGTCTTGCCCCGCGCTGTGACGAGGCCTACGTTCTACTCCCTACGCACACCGTCTACGTGCGTAGAACACGGCGTTCCCGTCACAAGGAGCAGCTCATGGCCCAAGTCGTCCGCGCCGCGCTGGTCCAGGCCACCTGGACCGGAGACACCGAATCGATGATCGCCAAGCACGAGGAGTACGCCCGCCGGGCCGCCGCCGAAGGCGCGAAGATCATCGGCTTCCAGGAAGTGTTCAACGCCCCCTACTTCTGTCAGGTCCAGGAGCCCGAGCACTACCGCTGGGCCGAGGCCGTCCCCGACGGCCCGACCGTCCGCCGTATGCAGGACCTCGCCCGCGAGACCGGGATGGTCATCGTCGTCCCCGTCTTCGAGCTGGAGAGCGCCGGCTTCTACTACAACACCGCCGCCGTCATCGACGCCGACGGCACCTACCTCGGCAAGTACCGCAAGCACCACATCCCGCAGGTCAAGGGCTTCTGGGAGAAGTACTACTTCCGCCCCGGCAACCTCGGCTGGCCCGTCTTCGACACCGCCGTCGGCCGGATCGGCGTCTACATCTGCTACGACCGCCACTTCCCCGAGGGCTGGCGCCAACTGGGCCTGGCCGGCGCCCAGCTGGTCTACAACCCCTCCGCCACCCACCGGGGCCTCTCCGCCTACCTCTGGCAGCTGGAACAGCCCGCCGCGGCCGTCGCCAACGAGTACTTCATCGCCGCGATCAACCGCGTCGGCCAGGAGGAGTACGGCGACAACGACTTCTACGGCACCAGCTACTTCGTCGACCCGCGCGGCCGGTTCGTCGGCGACGTCGCCAGCGACAAGGAGGAGGAACTCCTCGTCCGCGACCTCGACTTCGACCTGATCAAGGAGGTCCGCGACCAGTGGGCCTTCTACCGCGACCGCCGCCCCGACGCCTACGGAGGGCTCGTACAGCCGTGACCGACCCCACCCCGCTCCACAACCGCCACCGCACCGTCCTGCCCGACTGGCTCGCGCTCTACTACACCAACCCCATCGAGCTCACCCACGGCGAGGGCCGCCACGTCTGGGACGCCGACGGCAACCGCTACCTCGACTTCTTCGGCGGCATCCTCACCACGATGACCGCCCACGCCCTGCCCGAGGTCACCAAGGCCGTCTCCGAGCAGGCCGGGCGGATCATCCACTCCTCCACCCTGTACCTCAACCGGCCGATGATCGAGCTCGCCGAACGGGTGGCCGCCCTGTCCGGCATCCCCGACGCCCGCGTCTTCTTCACGACCTCCGGCACCGAGGCCAACGACACCGCCCTGCTGCTCGCGACGACGTACCGCCGCTCCAACCAGATCCTGGCGATGCGCAACAGCTACCACGGCCGGTCCTTCTCCACCGTCTCCGTCACCGGCAACCGAGGCTGGTCCCCGACCAGCCTCTCGCCGCTGCAGACGTACTACGTCCACGGTGCCGTCCGCACCCGCGGCCCCTTCGCCCACCTCGACGACACCGCCTTCACCGCCGCGGCCGTCGCCGACCTCGAAGACGTGCTCGGCCAGGCCCGCGGGGGAGTGGCCGCCCTCATCGCCGAGCCCGTCCAGGGAGTCGGCGGCTTCACCTCCCCGCCCGACGGGCTGTACGGCGTCTTCCGCGAGGTCCTCGACCGCCACGGCATCCTGTGGATCAGCGACGAGGTGCAGACCGGCTGGGGCCGTACCGGCGACCACTTCTGGGGCTGGCAGGCGCACGCGCAGAACGGCCCGCCGGACATCCTCACCTTCGCCAAGGGCATCGGCAACGGCATGTCCGTCGGCGGCGTCGTCGCCCGCGCCGAGGTGATGAACTGCCTCGACTCCAACTCCATCTCCACCTTCGGCGGTTCCCCCGTCACCATGGCGGCCGGCGTCGCCAACCTCGGCTACCTGCTGGAACACGACCTCCAGGGCAACGCACGACGCGTCGGCGGCCTGCTCCTGGAACGGCTGCGCCAGATCGCCGCCACCGTCCCCGCCGTACGGGAGGTCCACGGCCGGGGCCTGATGGCCGGCATCGAGCTCACCGAACCCGGCACCGACCAGGCCGACCCGGACGCCGCCTCCGCCGTCCTGGAGGCGGCCCGCGAAGGCGGCCTGCTCCTCGGCAAGGGCGGCGGCCACAACACCAGCGTGCTGCGCATCGCGCCGCCGCTCTCCCTCACCGTCGCCGAGGCGGAAGAGGGCGCCGAGATCCTCGAACAGGCTTTGCGCAGCATCCAGTAGGGGGGATCCCATGAGCAACCGCACCCTGATCAGCGGCGGCCTGGTCGTCACCGCCGCCGACGAACTCCACGCGGACGTCCTGATCGAGGACGGCCGCGTGGCGGCGCTGGCGGCCCGCGGCTCCGAGGCCGCCGGTGCCTGGACGGCCGACCGTACGATCGACGCGACCGGGAAGTACGTCATCCCGGGCGGAGTCGACGCGCACACCCACATGGAGCTCCCCTTCGGCGGGACCTCCGCCTCGGACACCTTTGAGACCGGCACCAGAGCCGCCGCCTGGGGCGGCACCACGACCATCGTCGACTTCGCCGTGCAGAGCGTGGGCCACTCCCTGCGCGAAGGGCTCGACACCTGGTACGCCAAGGCCGACGGCAACTGCTCCGTCGACTACGCCTTCCACATGATCCTCTCCGACGTCAACGAGGGCACCCTGAAGGAGATGGACCTCCTCGTGGGCGAGGGCGTCACCTCCTTCAAGCTGTTCATGGCCTACCCGGGCGTCTTCTACAGCGACGACGGGCAGATCCTGCGCGCCATGCAGCGCGGTGCCTCCAACGGCGGGCTGATCATGATGCACGCCGAGAACGGCATCGCGATCGACGTCCTCGTCGAACAGGCCCTCGCCCGCGGGGAGACCGACCCCCGCCACCACGGCGAGGTCCGCAAGGTGCTCCTGGAGGCGGAAGCCACCCACCGCGCCATCCAGCTCGCCCGGGTCGCGGGCTCCCCGCTGTACGTCGTGCACGTCTCGGCGGAGGAGGCGGTGGCCGAGCTGGCCGCGGCCCGCGACAAGGGCCTCCCGGTCTTCGGGGAGACCTGCCCGCAGTACCTGTTCCTGTCCACCGACAACCTGGAGGAGCCCGACTTCCAGGGCGCCAAGTACGTCTGCTCCACCCCCCTGCGGCCGCGCGAGCACCAGGCGGCGCTGTGGCGGGGGCTGCGCACCAACGACCTCCAGGTGGTCTCCACCGACCACTGCCCCTTCTGCTTCCGCGGCCAGAAGGAGCTCGGCCGGGGCGACTTCTCGAAGATCCCCAACGGGCTGCCCGGGGTGGAGAACCGCATGGACCTCCTCCACCAGGCCGTGGTGGACGGGCACATCAGCCGCCGCCGGTGGATCGAGATCGCCTGCGCCGCCCCCGCCCGGATGTTCGGCCTCTACCCGAAGAAGGGCACCATCGCGCCGGGGGCCGACGCCGACATCGTCCTCTACGATCCGCACGCCGAGCAGGTCATCTCCGCCGAGACGCACCACATGAACGTGGACTACTCGGCGTACGAGGGCAAGCGGATCACCGGACGCGTCGACACCGTCCTCTCACGCGGCGAACTCGTCATCGACCGGCGCGAGTACACCGGCCGGGCCGGCCACGGGGCCTTCGTCCACCGTTCCACCTGCCAGTACCTGTAAGCCCGTAAGGAGCCGCCCGATGGATTTCGGCCTCGTCCTGCAGACCGACCCGCCCGCCTCCCAGGTCGTCAGCCTCATGAAGCGCGCCGAGCGCAACGGCTTCCGCTACGGCTGGACCTTCGACTCCGCCGTGCTGTGGCAGGAGCCGTTCGTCATCTACAGCCAGATCCTCGCCAACACGCAGAAGATGCACATCGGCCCGATGGTGACCAACCCGGGCACCCGCACCTGGGAGGTCACCGCCTCCACCTTCGCCACCCTCAACGACATGTACGGCAACCGCACCGTCTGCGGGATCGGCCGCGGCGACTCCGCGATGCGGGTCGCCGGCCGCGCACCCAACACCCTGGCCCGGCTCGGCGAGGCCATCGACGTCATCCGCGACCTGGCGGAGGGCCGCGAGGCGTCCGTGGACGGCAACCCGATCCGCATCCCGTGGATCAAGAACGGAAAGCTGCCGGTGTGGATGGCGGCGTACGGCCCCAAGGCCCTCGCGCTCGCCGGGCAGAAGGCCGACGGCTTCATCCTCCAGCTCGCCGACCCCTTCCTCACCGAGTGGATGGTCAAGGCGGTCCGCAAGGCGGCTCAGGACGCTGGCCGAGACCCCGACGCCCTCGTGATCTGCGTCGCCGCCCCCGCCTACGTCACGGCGGACGACTCCCCGCAGGCCCTGGCCCACGCCCGCGACCAGTGCCGCTGGTTCGGCGGCATGGTCGGCAACCACGTCGCCGACCTCGTCTCCAGGTACGGCGAACACTCCTCCATGGTCCCCGAGGAGCTGACCGCGTACATCAAGGACCGCCAAGGCTACGACTACTCGCACCACGGCCGCGCCGACAACCCCGACACCACCTTCGTCCCCGACGAGATCGTCGACCGCTTCTGCCTCCTCGGCCCTGCCGAGGCCCACATCGACAAGCTCCGGCACCTCAAGGACCTGGGCGTCGACCAGTTCGCGGTCTACGACATGCACGACAACCGCGAGGGCACCATCGACGCCTACGGCACCGAGATCATCCCCGCACTCGACCTCTGACGCGGGGCCACCGAACCCCCGCACTCGCTTCGAGCGGCTGCGCCCGCGCGGTACGTCGGCGAAGCACCTGCCCGCTCCTCGTACGATCCTCACCCTTCAGGCACTGCGGACTCGCCCGGGGAGGCCGGACGCCGGGCACCGTCTCCGCCGCCGTACGCGGTGGTGAGCCGCAGGGCGATGGCGGCGGTCCCAGCGGCGGTTGCCGTGCAGAGGGCGATGGACGCGTCGGGTGTCCAGGTCCACAGCGCCCTGGCCTTGATGAGGTGAGGGCTGCCGCCATGGCGATCCGGGGCAGGGCGCCGGCCGGGCACCACAGGACGGTGGGGACGAGGCGGCGGGGCTCGGGCCGTCCGCCTCGCCGCCGTGGTGGAGGGCCTCGCACTCCAGGTCTACCGCGAGCCCGACGGCGCCGCCGAAGCGGCCATGGTCCCGTTCGTGACACCCTCGCTCGAGGCCGAACTCGCCGTCGTGTTCACCGGCGAGTGCCGCCAGTACGCGAGAGAGCCGGCCGATCCGCCGAGGACTCCATGAGCACCCGGCGACTCGACAGGCGCCTCCGCGATGGTGGTTGAGGCGAGGGGCTGGGGGGTGCGGATCCGTCCGGGGCAGCCGTTCGCGTCAACATCAGGCTGATTTCATTCGAAAACCTTCGTGCAGCAGGGGTTTTGCGGATGCCTCTCCACGTGGGCGCATTACCCTTCATTGACTCGCCTTTGAGCTTGCTTTGGCGAATTCCGATGATGAGGTGACGGGAGGGAGGTGGCCTCGCGATGCCGACCGTGCGTGTGCCCCTGCTTCTCCTCCTCGCCCTCGCCTGGACCGCCTGGGTCCTGCCGACACCGGGCGGGGCCGCCCCCCGGCTCCAGGAGTCCGGTGCCCAGAACGTCGTGGCGGTCGCCGCGTACGAGTCCGCTCACGCCGAGGGCGCTCAGGCGGACGTCCGCAGGGGCCCCGCCCTTCAGTACGACCGGCGACGGGCCGTGAACACCTCTGCGGGGCCTCTCGGCCCGCCGTCCTTCGTCGTCCGCACCGGCCCCTTCGCCGACCCGTGGGCAGGCCGCCCCGCCGGCGGACCGGACACCCGGCGCAGACCTCTCGCCGCTCACCACGCCCCCGTGCTCCAGGTCTTCCTCTGCTGACAGGCGGTACCACCCGCGCCGACCTGTCAACCCGACGCGCCCCCACGACGCGCCAGGAGGAAACCCGCATGCAGCCCCTCGTCACCAGCGACCGCCGGTTCGGACACAGCCCTGAGGAGCCGGCCCCCCACCTCGATGACCCGTTCCCCACCGCCCGCTCCACCGATGCCCGGGCCGGCCGTCCCCACGACACGCGCTCCGGCGCCGCCCGTTCCGTGGAGGCGCTGTGAGGAAGGACGTCCTCATGCCCCGATCCTTGCCGCACCTGCGTCAGGACGCCGCTGCCTCGCTCGTCGTCTTCCTCGTCGCCCTCCCCCTCTGTCTCGGCGTCGCCGTCGCCTCGGGAGTCCCCGCCGAACTGGGCCTCATCACCGGCGTCGTCGGCGGCATCGTCACCGGCTTGATGCGCGGCAGCAGTCTCCAGGTCTCCGGTCCCGCCGCCGGCCTCACCGTGCTCGTCCTCGAAGCCGTCCGGGCCTTCGGTCTCCCCGCGCTCGGAGTCATCGTGCTGGCGGCCGGCGTGCTGCAGATCGGCATGGGCCTCCTGCGCTGGGGCCGCTGGTTCCGTGCGATCTCCCTGTCCGTGGTCGAAGGGATGCTCGCGGGCATCGGCCTGGTCATCGTCGCGGGCCAGATCTACGCCGCGACGGGCCTCACCGCCCCCCACTCGGGCCTCGACAAGCTCACCGCCCTGCCGGGTGTGCTGGTCGAGGCCCTGGGCAGCCGTACGGCTCTTGTCTCCCTCGCCGTGGGGGCCGGCACCGTCCTCGTCATCGTCGGCTGGAAGCGGATGCCGCGCCGGGCCCGGGCCGTACCCGGCGCCCTGGTGGCAGTCCTGCTGGCCGCCCTCGCGGCTGCGCTCCTCGGCCTTCCGGTGGAGACCGTTCAGGTCAGCGGAGTACTGGAGGCCGTCCACCTGCCGGGCGCCGACGCCCTCGCGTCCCTCGCCGACCCGGCCCTCCTCGGTACGGTCCTCGCGTTCGCCCTGATCGCCTCCGCCGAGTCGCTGTTCAGCGCGGCGGCGGTCGACCGCCTCCACCCAGGACCCCGAACCGACTACGACAAGGAACTCCTCGCCCAGGGCGCGGGCAACACCCTGTGCGGCCTGCTCGGCGCCCTGCCCCTCACCGCGGTCATCGTGCGCAGTTCGGCCAACGTCGAGGCGGGCGCGCGGACGAAGGCATCCCGCGTCCTGCACGGCGTCTGGCTGCTGCTCTTCGCCGCCCTGCTGCCCGCCGTTCTCGCGTACATTCCGCTGGCCGCCCTGGCGGGGATCCTCGTCCACGCAGGCTGGAAGCTCATCCCGTTCGCCGGCGTTCGCAGGCTCTGGGGCCACCACCGGGGCGAAGCCCTCGTCCTCGTGGCGACGGCGACGGCGATCGTCGCCGTCGGCATGTTCGAGGGCGTCCTGATCGGCGTCGCACTGTCGGTGGCGAAGGCCGCCTGGGACGCCTCGCACCTGCGGATCGAGCACAGTGACGACGGGCACGGCACGATCCGCGTACGGGTGCAGGGGACCGTCACCTTCCTGAGGCTGCCCCAGATACTCGACAGCCTGGAGGCCTTGCCCAGCGACCGCCGGGTGCTTCTGGACCTGTCCGGGATCCACCATCTCGACCACGCCTGCCGGGCGGCGCTGGAGTCGTGGGCCGAACGGCACAGCGGCACCGAGATCGCAGTGGCTCGATCCGAAACCCCTCCCGATCACCCTTCGGTCATGGCCGCCGAAGAGAGGCAGAAGCCGCTGTAGGCGACCGGGTCATGAGCGGCCGGGCCACGGCCGCGCCCCCGCGGTGGTCATGGAGCTGGTGCCGGCGGACCTGGCGGCCCGCCACGAGTCGGTCCACGGCCACCTCGCCGACCGAGTCGAACGGTCCGACCGCACGACCGCACGACCGCACGACCGCGCGCCCGCACGGCCGAACGCCCGCCTGCTGACCGGCGCGGACCGCTGATCTCCCGGCGGCTCGGGACCGGCACCCCCGGCCGCCGGCCGGGGGCGGTCCACCCGCAGGCCACCCGGTGTCCGTCTCGGTGTCCGGTACCGGCAGTGGGGTTTGTCGGCGCGGCGTGCTTTGCTGGAGGCATGATCGATGAGTTCCTGGCCCACAGCCTGCCCGACGTGGAAGAAGCCGTCCGCAAGGCGGCGGCGATCGAGATCATGCCGAGATTCAGGCAGCTCGCCGAGCACGAGGTCGACGAGAAGAACGGCCCGCACGACCTGGTGACCGTCGCCGACCGCAAGGCCGAGGAACACCTCACGGCCTCCCTGACGCGACTGCTGCCCGGCTCGGCCGTGGTCGGCGAGGAAGCCGTCCACGCCGACCCCACCGTGTACGCGGCGCTGCGCGCGGACGCCCCCGTGTGGATCGTCGACCCCGTCGACGGCACCCGCCAGTTCGTGGGCGGCGACCCGGCCTTCTGCACCCTGGTCGCGCTGGCCCACCGCGGCGAGATCCTCGCCTCCTGGACCTTCGCCCCGGCACTGGAGGAACTGGCGACCGCCGTGCGCGGGCAGGGCGCGTACGTCAACGGGCAGCAGATCCACAGCGGTTCGCCCGAGCCCGGCGCCGATCTGCGGGTCGCCATCGCCCACCCCCTCTACACCTCCGACGAGAACAAGCGCACCCTGGCCCGGCTCGACGTACCCGGCGTCGCCGCCAGGCCCTGCGGCTCGGCCGGCCTGGAGTACCTGAAGGTGGCCCGCGGCGAGATGGACGCCCTCGCCTTCACCTGGCCCTCGGCCTGGGACCACGCCGCCGGACTGCTGCTGGTCGCCGAGGCGGGCGGCGCCCAGAGCACCGTCGACGGGGTCCCCTTCCGTGTGGACCGCGACAACGCCCTGCCGTTCGCCGTGGGGCGGGACGAGGCCACCGTCCGACGCATCCGGGAGCTGCTCCGGGGCGCGTAAGCAGTCCGGCGGGTCCGCCCCCGCCTGCCGCCGCAATATCCTGGAGGGGCGAACGCCGCCGGAAACGAAGGAGTGCAAGTGCCGTCGATTTTCGATGTGGTCGTGGTGGGGGCGGGCCCCAACGGGCTGACGGCCGCTGTCGAACTGGCCCGGCGCGGCTTCTCCGTTGCCGTCTTCGAGGCCGCCGACACGATCGGTGGCGGAGCCCGGACCGAGGAGCTCACCCTCCCCGGCTTCCGGCACGACCCCTGCTCGGCGGTGCACCCGCTCGGCATCGGCTCGCCGGTCTTCGCCACGATGCCGCTGAAGCGGTACGGGCTGGAGTGGCTGCACGCCCCGCTGCCCATGGCGCACCCCTTCGACGACGGCACGGCCGCCGTCCTCTCGCGCTCCGTCGCGGAGACGGCGGCGTCCCTGGGGCCGCGCGACGCCGGCGCCTACCGGCGACTGGTCCGCCCGTTCCTCGGCCGATGGGACACCCTGGCCCGGGACTTCATGTCCCTGCCGAACACCGCGCTGCCCCGCGACCCGGTGACCCTCGCCCGCTTCGGGCTCGCCGGTTTGCCGCCCTCGACCTGGCTCCTGTGCCGCTTCCAGGACGAACGGGCCCGCGCGCTGTTCGCGGGACTCGTGGCCCACGTCATCGCACCGCTCGGCGGGATCGGGACCGGCGCGGTCGGCCTGGTCTTCGCCCTCGCCGCCCACGCGGGCGGCTGGCCGATGCCCCGCGGCGGCTCCCAGTCCATCTCCGACGCCCTCGCCGCGTACCTGCGCGACCTCGGCGGCCAGATCCACACGGACTTCGAGGTCAAGCGGCTCGACGACCTCCCGCCCGCCCGCGCCTACGTCTTCGACACCTCGCCGACCGCGCTGGCCCGGATCGCCCGCCTCGGGCGCGCGTACGACGGCTACCGGTACGGCGCCTCCGTATTCAAGATCGACTACGCGCTGGACGGCCCGGTCCCGTGGACGGCCGAGGAGCCGCGCCGCGCCGGCACCGTCCAGGTCGGCCCGCGCATGCGCGACATCGACGCCGCCCTCCAGCTCGCTTCGGGCGGCAGGGCGCCCCGCACGCCCTTCCTCATCACGGCGCAGCCCAGTCTGGTCGACCCCGGCAGGGCCCCCGCGGGCAAGCACGTCTTCTGGGCGTACGGACATGTCCCCGCGGGCTGGGACGGCGACCTCACCGAAGCCGTCGAGGGCCAACTGGAGCGCTTCGCCCCCGGCTTCCGCGACCTGGTCCTGGCCCGCGCCACGGCCGGCCCGCCCCAGCTCGCCGCCCGCAACGCCAACTACGTCGGCGGGGACATCGCCTGCGGAGCCGCCTCGGGCCTCCAGCTCCTGCTGCGCCCGAGGATCAGCCTCTCCCCGTACAGCACGGCCCACCCGGCGGTCTTCATCTGCTCCTCGGCGACCCCGCCGGGGCCGGGCGTGCACGGCATGTCCGGCCACAACGCCGCCAAGGCGGTCTGGCGCCACCTGCGCAAGGCCGCCTGAGAGGGGCCCCGGGCCCCCGCAACCACGCTTGAGAAGGAGTTCCGATGGTCCGCATCACCCTCGTCCGCGGCGACATCACCGCCGAGCAGGCCGACGCCATCGTCAACGCCGCGAACTCCTCGCTGCTCGGCGGCGGCGGGGTCGACGGCGCCATCCACCGCAAGGGCGGCCCGGAGATCCTCGCCGCCTGCGAGGACCTGCGCCGCTCGCACTACGGCAAGGGCCTGCGGACAGGCCAGGCCGTCGCCACCACGGCCGGCCGGCTGCCCGCCGGACACGTCATCCACACCGTCGGCCCCGTCTGGTCGCGCGAAGAGGACCGGTCGGAGCTGCTCGCCTCCTGCTACCGCGAGTCGCTGCGCGTCGCCGACGAGCTGGGCGCCCGTACGGTCGCCTTCCCGGCCATCTCCACCGGCATCTACGGCTGGCCCATGGACGACGGCGCGAGGATCGCGGTCCGCACGGTCCGCGCGGCCCGTACCGAGGTCCAGGAGGTGCGCTTCGTCCTCTTCGACGAAGCCGCCCACGCCGCCTTCGAGGCGGCGGTCGAGGCGTCCCGGCAGGCGTCTTCGTAGACGTCCCGGCAGCAGTTGCGGCAGGACGTGCGGCAGGCGTCACGTCCCCCGCGCCCGGCGGGAGGCCCCCGGCGCCGGCCGCGGGTAGGTCCTGGACTGCTTGACGCTGCCGTAGGCGAAGCTCGACTCGATCGAGGCGATCCCGGGGATGGCGTGGATCCGGTGGCGCACCAGGGCCTCGTACGCCTCCAGGTCCTCGATGACGACCCGGAGCAGGTAGTCGCTGCTGCCCGCCATCAGGTAGCAGTCCTGGATGTGCTCGATGACCGCGACGTGCTCCTCGAAGAGGCGCACCGCCTCCGCCGTGTGCCGCTCCAGCCGGATCCGGACGAAGACGGTCACCGGCAGCCCGAAGGCGACCTGGTCGACCATGGCCGTGTAGCCGCGGATCAGACCCGCCTCCTCAAGCCGCCGCACCCGGCGCAGGCAGGGCGACGGGGACAGCCGGACGCGGTCGGCCAGTTCCTGGTTGGAAAGGCGCCCGTCCGTCTGCAATTCCCGGATGATCTGCAGATCGACTGCGTCCATGGCCACTCCTTGGCAGGTTCTGCCCCAAACGTATGTCCGAGAGGCAGAACTGGCAATCGGCTGCCCCGGCCGAAGGCCTAGCGTTGCCCTTGAGCGGACCGGACCGGTCCGTGTTCCAGAGGCTGGAGTGGATCCCTTGGTCGCGACGCACACCACCCGGGCGACCCTGCCTCCTGATGCGGCGGGCCCGCGCGCCGGACACCCCGGCCGGCGCGGGCTCTCCCCCCAGGCCCAGGGCATGCTGGCGCTGCTGGTGACGGTGTCGATCTGGGCGGCGTTCGCACTCAGCGCCCGCGCACTGAGCACCTCCTCGCTGCTGCCCGCCGACGCGGCGCTGCTGCGGTTCGGCTTCCCCCTCGTCGTCCTCCTCCCCGCCCTGTGGCGGCGCCGCCGCGCCATCGCCGCGGTCCGGCCGGGCCCCGCCCTGAAGATCGTCTGCGGTGCCGGGGTGCCCTTCTTCCTGGCCGCGATGCACGGCGGAGCGCTGACCTCCGCCGCCTTCGTCGGCTCCATCGTCCCCGGCATGGTCCCGCTCTTCGTCTCCCTGATCATGATCCGGCGCGGTCACGGCGTCCCGAGGGGGACACAGGCCGTCGGCCTGGCGCTGATCGCCGCCGGTGTGGTCGCGCTCGTCTGGCGCTACGTCGTCCCCGTGGACACGGACGTCCTCGCCGGGTCCGGCATCCTCCTGGTCGCCAGCGGTCTGTGGGCCCTCTACACGGTGGGGCTGCGCGAGGTGGACCTCGATCCCGTCGGATCGATCGGACTGCTCTGCCTGCCCTCCTTCGTGGTCATCGGACTGCTCGTCCTGACCGGGGTCCTGCCCACCGGGATCGCGCACGCCGCGGGCACCGACATCGCCCTGTTCCTGGTCGTGCAGGGTCTCGGCGTGGGGTTGTGCGCGGGCCTGCTCTACGCCTTCGCCATCCGCCGCCTGGGCGCCGAACGCAGCTCCGTCGTCGGCAGCCTCAGCCCCGTCGCCGTGGTCCTGCTCGCGATCCCCCTGCTCGGCGAGTCACCGACCGCCGCCGTCCTCGTCGGCGTCCCGCTCATCACCGCCGGCGTCGTCCTCGCCAACCGCCGCCCCCGACCCGAGGTGCCCGCAGATGCTTGAGCTCCTTCCCCCGCCGCCCACCGACCCGCTGTGGGACCTCACGTACGAGTTCGGCGGCGACGAGCGGCCCGAACGCCTCAACCTCGTCCTCGGTGTCTACCGGGACCAGTCGGAAACCACCCCCGTCATGGCCGCCGTCCGAGAGGCCGAGATGCGGCTGGCGCAGCGCTCCGAGTCCAAGGAGTACCGCGGGCTCTCCGGCAACACCGCCTTCAACCGTTCCCTGCTCGACCTGGTGCTGGGCCCGCACGGGCCCGCCGAGCGGGCCGCGGCCGTCCAGACCGTCGCCGGCTCCGGCGCGCTGCGGCTGCTCGCCGACCTGGTCTTCCGTACCCGCCCGGGCGCCACGGTGTGGATCAGCGACCCGGCCTACGTCAACCACCGGCCCATCCTGGAGGCCGCCGGGCTCAAGGTCCGCACCTACGGGTGGCGCGACGCCGACGGCGGCTTCGACACGGCCGGCGTGCTGCGGGAGCTGTCGGACGCGAGCCGCGACGATGTCGTCCTGCTCCAGGGGTGCTGCCACAACCCCACCGGCGTCGACCCCCTGCTGGACGACTGGGAGGCGCTGGCCGAGTCGGCCGAGCGCGGTGGCTGGGTGCCCTTCGTCGACCTCGCCTACCACGGGCTCGGCGACGGCCTGGAAGCCGACCTGGTGGCCACGCGGATGCTGGCGGCCCGGGTGCCCGAGATGCTGATCGCCGTGAGCTGCTCGAAGAACTTCGGCCTCTACAGCGACCGCGTCGGCTGCGCCATCGTCCTCGGCTCATCGGGCAGGGCCGTGCGGCACGCCGAGACGGCCCTGCAGAACGCCGCCCGCACCCTGTACTCGATGCCGCCCGAGCACGGCGCAGCCGTCGTGACCACGATCCTCCAGGACGAGGCGCTGCGAGCCTCCTGGCGGGCCGAGCTGGACGTCATGCGCGGCCGGATCATGGCCAACCGGGCGGACCTGACGGCCCACCTCGGCGCGCTCGGCTGCACGGAGCAGGCGCGCTCGCTGGCCCGGCAGAAGGGCATGTTCTCGATGCTGCCGCTGTCCCCGAACCAGATGCTGCGGCTGCGCAGGCAGTACGCCATCTACGGGACGACCTCGGGGCGGATCAACATCGCAGGCATACCGGCGCACCGGATCCCGTGCCTGGCCCAGGGGATCGCGGCGGTCCTGGACACGGCCGAGGTGCCCCGCCCGCGCGAGATGGCCTGAAGCCGGGCCCGAGCGGCCGGGCTGGCACCGACGCGGACGTCGGCGCCGCCCCGGCCGTCACTTGGGGTCGGTGTCCTTGAAGCACCGGGAGTACACGGCGAAGTTGATCAGGTTCTCGCCTCCGTCGGAGCTGTCCATCCACCTGGCCTCCAGCTGGGTGTGGGACTGCTCGTGGACGGCGAAGACCTCGATCCGCTTGCTCTCGGTCCTTTCGTTCGGGCCGTTCCTCACGATGTGCCAGCCGTTCTCCGGCAGCCGCGCGGCGAGGTTCTTCATGCCCTTGCCGAGGGTGTCGTGATCCACTCCGTACACGGACCAGACGTGCCGGACGTTGCGCAGGCCCTGCTTCTTCTCCTCGCTGGTGCCGCACGGATAGGTCGCTGGCCCCCCGTCGGTCACCTTGCCCTTCACCTGGGTCATGTCCAGTGCCCTGCTCGACAGGTCGCCGACCTCCTCCTCCACGTCCTGGTGGGCGCGGGGCTGCGGCGTGTACGAGCGCTGGGTGGAGGAGTCGTTGTCCACGAAAGTACATCCTGCTGTGAGGGCCAGGGCGCCGAGGAGCGCCAGGACAGTGACGTTACGCCTGTTCCTTCGAATCACTGGGGGGCCTTCCTGTCCAGCTCGACCTCATCGTAGAGCCCGGCTATGACGGCTGCCTGGTTCGAGAGGCTGATGGACGCCTTGCCGTCCTTCTCGTCCCAGAAGTTGCCGTGGCCCGGGGAATCGCTGTGCATCTTGTTGGCGCCGAAGGACTCGTCCGTGGGAATGGTCCAGTTGTCGCCGAGGCCGGCGAACCGGCCGCCACCTGTGACGAAGTTGTCGTCGCCCCCGCCCTCCATCGCCCACACGTGCTTGGGCTTGAAGCCCAGGTCGGCTGCGTGGTCCGCCTGCATGCCGGGGCTGCCGGCCACGACCACGTCGTCGACGGGCAGGGGATCGGCCCAGGTGTCGGCGTACTCGCTGCGGTACTTCGCCGTGTCGCCGATCAGCGTGGATCCGTAGCTGTGGCCCATGAGCGTCGTGTGCGAGCTGTCGCCGGTGGCCGACCGGTGGGCCGCCTCGGTGCCGTCGAGGAACTGCCGCAGCGTCGGGGCTCCCTGCTGCGCCCACTTGTCCTGGGTGGCCTCGGTGAGGATGGTGTTCGGGGCGTCGTAGTCGAACCAGGTGATGGTCGACACCGACTTGCCGGGCGCCATCCCCGAGGCCTCGCGCCACAGGGCGTCGCTCTTCGCGGCCTCGTCCTCGATGCTGCCCAGGGTCGTCTTCGTGCCCGGCACGAAGATGGCCGTGTGGTCCGCGGTGTCCGGGTTCCCGTTGGCCAGGATCACCCGGCCGTCATTGTTCGCCTCGGCGTCAAAACCGAGCAGGTATGCCTGGGGCAGTCCACGCTCGGCGCTTTCGTCGAAGCGCCTCTGGATGGTGTCCATGCCCTGCAGCCGGTCCTCCAGGTGGGCCTTGCGGTCCCCGTGCTTGTCGTTCCAGGCGCTCCACGCGTCGGTCTCTTCGCGCATCCACGCGCGCCCGCGCTGGACGTAGTGGTACTTGGGCTCGGGTTCCTTGGGGATCCCGTTCAGCTCCGTCTTGTAGAGGCCGTGTGTCTCCGCGAGGACCGTGCGGTTGGCGCTGTCGCGGGCGTCCGCGGGGAGCCCGTTCATGGCCCCGACGCTCGCCGGCTGAAGGGTGATGTAGGCCTCCTTCTCCCTGTCGGAAAGGCCCTTCCACCATTCGGCGTTCAGCTCGGGGTCGCTGCCCTTCGGCGGCGGGGGCTTGATATGGGCGAGGTAGTCCTTGGCCCCGGCCTGCACCTGCCCGGAGTCGGCCGCGACGTCGGCCCAGTCGGACTCGGAGACGACGAAGTCGTCGTCGGCCTTGAGCTTGCGCAGCTTGGGGGCCCACTGGGAGTCGGCCTCGGTGGCCTCGGCGACGGCCTGCGCGATCCGGTTGGCTATCTCCACCGCCTTCCCGAAGTTCGGGTTGGGGTGGATGTTGGCGGCCTGCCGCTCCAGCGCGGCGGACAGGTCGTTGGCGTCCTTGGTGGGGTCGATGACGTTCCCGGACGGTTTGCCCTTGGCGCTGCCACTGACCGTGCCGCCGTCAGGCAGCTTGCCGTCCTTCTCCTCGCCGGCGGGCGGGTAGCTGACCGAACCGTCCGCCCCCACCGAGAACTTCGCGGCCTCGGCGTCCGCGAGGGCGGCGTCCAGCTTCGACTTGGCCGTCGTCAGCGAGGCCGCCAGAGCGTTCAGTGAGGTCGCGGCGAGCCCGCATTCGACCTGCGTGTAGTGGAAGTTCTTCGCCAGCAGCAGGAGTTGCTCCACCGCGGCGTCCACCGCCTTGCCACTCAGCCCGGACCGGAGCCGCGTCGTGATCTGCTGCTCGGCGCTCGCGTAGGCGTGGTCGGCCATGCTGCTGACCGACCGGTACCCGTCCGCCGCCTCCGTGAACTCCGAAGGCTTGAGCGCCTTCAGCGTCGCGTAGTCCATCCCCGCGATCACCGCCCCCGTACATGTCTGCGAATGCAATGATCGCGATCTTACCTGCGGGGGTTCGTGAGCATGACAGTCCCCGGCAGTCCGTCGATTCCATGAGCCATCCGCCGTCGCCGATGGCTCCCGTGGTCGACAGGTACTGCCGGGGGCCTGGCCAGAGCCTGGACAAAGTCACTCGAACCCGAGGACGTCTCCTGGGGGAGGGGCGGCTCTTCCGGTGATCCGGTGTATATATGAGTTTCCTCCCTATTTGTTCCGAGTCAAGGGTTTCCCGGACGTACGCTGGAAGAAATTCGCGTCGCGCGCCGTACGAAGGCCGACGGGAGGTGTGGCCATGACCGCAGCGCCGGATTTCCGGGTCGCGCAGGGGCCCGGCGCCACAGCCTGGGCAGCCGAGACGGTCACGGACGCCCCGTACAACGCCCAGACCCCGTCGGCCGCGCTGGCCGAGCCCCTCACCCCTGCAGGTGCCCTCTTCGTACGCGGCCACTTCGGCATCCCGCCGACCGACTCCGGCCGGTGGCGGCTCCGGTTCGGCGGCGCCGTCGCCACCGCCTTCTCCATCGGCTACGAAGAACTGCTCGCGCTGGAACACCGCGAGCTCGATGTCGTCGTGGAATGCGCGGGCAACGGCCGCAGCCTGATGCGGCCGCCCCCGCCCGGCCTGCCCTGGAGCCAGCAGGCGGTGGGCTGCGCACACTTCGCGGGCGTGCCCTTTCACCTCCTCGCCGACCGCGCCGGGATCGACCCCGCCGCCGTCGAGGTCGTCTTCACCGGAGCCGACTCCGGCCCGGTGCACGGCCGCCGCACGCCCTTCGAACGCAGCCTCCCGCTCGCCGCGGCCCGCCACCCCGACACCCTCCTGGCCACTCGCATGAACGGCGAACCGCTCGCCCCCGAGCACGGGGCGCCGGTCCGTCTGGTGGCCCCCGGCCGGTACGCCGTCGCGGATGTGAAGTGGCTGGTCGGGGTACGGGCCGTGACCAGCCCCTTCGATGGGGTCTTCCAGGCCGAGGAGTACCTCTACCTCACCCCGCGCGGCACCCCCGAAGGCCCCGTGACGACGCTGCGGGTCAAGTCGCTCATCACCGAGCCCGCACCCGACGAGGACCTGCGCCGCGGCCACGAGACCCTGGTCCGGGGCCACGCCTGGTCGGGCGGCGGGGTGCCCGTGCGCAGCGTCGAGGTGCGGGCCGAACACGAGGAGGACGACCGCGGCCCGGACCACGTCCGGGGCTGGCACCAGGCCGACCTCGAAGCACCGGCCGGCCCGTACGCCTGGACCGGCTGGTCCTACCGGTGGACCCCGCAGCAGCCGGGTCCCTACCGGCTGCTGTCCCGCGCGACCGACGCCCACGGCGACACGCAGCCGCCGCAGGCCCCGTGGAACGCCCGTGGCTACGGCTGCAACCCCGTGGCCTCCGTCGAGGTGGTGGTCGTATGAACGGTTCCGAGGCGACGATCGACGTCATCGCCACCCCGTCGCTCGGGGACACCAGCTACCTGCTCGTGAGCGGAGACGAGGCCGCCCTCGTCGACCCGCAGCGCGACAGCTGGGAGCTGATGGAGTCCTGCGCCGCCAAGGGGGTCCGGATCCGGTACGTCCTGGAGACCCACGTCCACAACGACTACGTCTCCGGCGCGCTGGAGGTCCGTGCGGCGACCGGCGCCACCGTCGCCGGCCCGGCCCGCGCACCGTACGCCTTCGACCACCTGCCCATGGCCGAGGACGACGAGATCCGCGTCGGCGACGCGACCGTGCGGGCCGTGGAAACCCCGGGCCACACCGCCGAACACACCTCCTACCTGGTCTTCGACGACGACGCCCGGGCCCCGTCGGCCGTCTTCACCGGCGGCAGCCTCCTCGTCGGCAACGCCGGCCGGACCGACCTGTCCGGCAGCGGCCGTACGGAGGAACTCGCCAGGGCCCAGTACCGGACCCTGCGCCGGCTCGCCCTGCTCCCGGACGGCACCCGCGTGCTGCCGACACACGGCGCGGGCAGCTCCTGCGCGGCCGGCCCGGTGTCGGGGGAGCGGACCAGCACGGTCGGCACGGAGCGGCGCACCAATCCCGTGCTCACCGCCCAGGACGAGGAGGAGTTCGTCCGGGGACGGATGTCGGGCCTGCCCCCGTACCCCGCCTACTACCGCCACATGGGGTCCGTCAACGGGGCCGGGCCCCGCGTGCTCGGCGGCCCGCCCGTGATGCGCCCGCTCACCCCGGCCGTGGTGGAGGGGCTCCTCGGCGGCGGAGCGCAGATCGTCGACGGACGCGACCGGGCGGCCTTCGCCGCCGGCCACCTGCCCGACTCGATCTGCGACGAGCTCGACGAACGCTTCGCGAGCCTCGTCGGCGAGGTCGTGCCCTTCGGCACGCGGCTGGTCCTCGTCCTGCCCGAACCGGCCGGGGACGCGGCCCACGAGGCTGTGGTCCAGCTCCTGCGGATCGGATACGACGACATCGCCGGGTACCTGGCGGGAGGAACCGACGCCTGGGCGGCCGCCGGCCGTCCGCTGCGCACCTTCCGCACCGCGGACGCGGCAGCCCTGGCCGGGCACGTCGACGGCAGGCGGGTGCTCGACGTGCGGCCGGACCGCCCCGAGGGCGGCATCCCCGGCTCGCTCGCCGTGCCCCTCGCCGAACTGCCCCGCAGGATCGGCGAGCTGCCCCGCGACCGGGAGATCGTGGTGGTGTGCGGCAGCGGCCGCAGGGCGGCCGTCGCGGCAGGCCTGATCGACCGTGCGGGCATCCCGGTGACGGCGGTGATCAGCGGCGGAGCCCGGGAGCTGATGGCGCACGCCTGACGGCGGCCCGTACACCGGCTCCGCACGGCTGCCGCCATGCGCAGACGGCGCGGGTTTCGCGACGCCTTCACGGAGGTACGGTCCTCACCCGCCCTTCCGGTGACGCAGAGCCCGGCGCCGACGCCTCGGATAGGGTGAATCGGTAGGAATAGGGCCCCCGGGGTGAGGTCGGTGTGGACACTTACCAGTCGACGAGCGAGGTACCGGACCCGCCGGCGGCGGCTGTCGGCTACGCGGGCGTGCTCCGCGAGCTGCTGCCGATCGCCCTGTGGCGGGAGGACGCCGACGGCCGCATCGTGGAGTGGTCGCTGGCCGCCCAGGACCTGCTCGGGCACCGCCCCGAGGAGATCATCGGCCGCCCAGGGGCCTCCGTACTGGTCCCCGAGGCCAACTCGGAGCTCGCAGACCAGCTGACCCGCCGCGTCCAGGCCGGTGAGACCGTCGTCGGCACCCTCCCCGTGCGCCACCGCGACGGGCACCTCGTCGTGATGGAGATGTGGATCGTCCCCGCCGTCGACGCCACCGGGCGCACGGGAGCCATGCTCATCGCCGTGGAGACCTCCGAGGTCCTCCACATGCGCGACTCCCTCGCCGCCCTCCAGAGCCTCTTCACCCAGTCGCCCATCGGCCTCGCCACCCTCGGCCCCGACCTGCGCTTCCTGCGGGTCAACGACGCACTCGCCCGGATGAACGGCGTGTCCGCCGCCGAGCACCTCGGCAAACGCCTCACCGAAGTGGTCCCCGGGGTCAACGCCGCCGCCCTGGAGGCGACCATGCAGCAGGTCCTCGACCGGGGCACCGCCGTCGTCGACGTCCGCCGCACCGGGCGGACACCCGCCGACCCCGAACACGACCGGACCTGGTCCTGCTCCTACGCCCCGCTCCTCGACGGCTCCGGGCGGCCCCTCGGCGTGATCGCCTCCCTCATCGACATCACCGAAAGCCAGCAGGCCCAGGCCGACGCCGAGCTGGCCCAGCACCGCTTCGCCCTGCTCGCCGAGGCCGGCACCCGCATCGGCACGACCCTGGACCTGCACCAGACCGCCCAGGAGATCGTCGAACTCCTCGTGCCGCAGCTCGCGGACTCCGCCGACGTACAGCTCCTCGAATCGGTCCTGGGCCCCGACGAGGGCCCGACGGCCGCGGCCTCCACCCGCGGAATCCTGCGCCGCCTCGCGGCCCGGTTCCCCGACCCCTCCGCCCCCACCGCGAAACTCACCCCCGGCCAGACCTTCCGGATCCCCGCGGGCACCCTCTACGAGCGGGTCATCGCCGAGGGCCGGCCCATGAACCTCTACGTCTCCGACATCCCGGCACTGATCACCTCCCCGCGCGCCGGCGCCCTGCGGGCCTACCTGGCCACCCTGGGCTCGGCCCGCCTGGTCCCGCTCGTCGCCCGCGGCACCGTGCTGGGAACCGTCACCGTGACCCGGACGCGCGAGCGCGAGCCCTTCGACGAGCAGGACTGCGTACTCGTCGACGAACTCGTCGCCCGCGCCGCGCTCAACATCGACAACGCCCGCATGTACACCCGCCAGCGCCAGGCGGCCCTGACCCTCCAGCGCAGCCTCACCAACAGCGCCCTGCCCGAGGTCCCCGGCCTCGAACTCACCGGCCGCTACCTGCCCGCCAGCGACCACGACGTCGGCGGGGACTGGTTCGACGCCATCCCGCTGCCCGGCGGCCGGACCGGGCTGGTCATCGGGGACGTCATGGGCCACGGGGTCCACGCGGCGGCCGTCATGGGTCAGCTGCGCACGGCCGTACGGACCCTCGCACGCCACGGCGTACCGCCCGCGCACCTGCTCCGCTCCCTGGACGCGGTCGTCGCCGACCTGGGCGAGGACGAGATGGCGACCTGCGTGTACGCCGTGCACCACGCGGCGTCCGGCGCCTGCGTGATCGCCCGAGCCGGCCATCCGCCGCCGGCCGTCGTCGCCACCGACGGTACCGTCACCTTCCTCCACGCCCCGCCCGGGACCCCGCTGGGCGCCGGAGGGCGGGACTTCCGCACCGAGGAGGTGCGCCTGGCCCCGGGCAGCCTGCTCGTGCTCTACACCGACGGGCTCATCGAGGCCCGGGACCGCGACCTCGACCAGGGCATGGAGCAGCTAAGGCAGGCCCTGCACGGGATGGAGCAGCCCCTGGAGGGACTGTGCGACCAGATCCTGCGGCGGCTGCTGCCGTGCGCGCAGGAGGACGACGTGGCGATGCTGCTGGCCCGCGCCCGGCCCGTGTGACCCGCCCGGCTCACCAGGCCAGGTCCTCCAGCGAGTCCAGGTCCAGCGGCGGCTGCGGCTCCGCGGCCCCGGTCAGCGGCAGCTCGGCCCAGATGACCTTCCCGCGGTCGGTATAGCGGGTGCCCCACCGTTCGGCGTACTGCGCGACGAGGAACAGCCCGCGCCCGCCCTCGTCGGTGGTGGCCGCGTAGCGCAGGTGCGGGGAGGTGCTGCTGCCGTCGGAGACCTCGCAGATCAGGCTCCGGTCGCGCAGCAGGCGGACCCTGACGGGCGCGCTGCCGTACCGGATCGCGTTGGTGACCAGCTCGCTGAGGATCAGTTCCGCGGTGAAGGCGATGTCCTCCAGGCCCCACTCGACGAGCTGCGCCGAGCCGGCGTTGCGCACCCACGAGACGGCGGTGTACTCGCCGGGCACCTCCCATTCGGCGATCCGGTCCGCCTCCAGCCGCCGGGTGTCCGCGATCAGCAGGGCGATGTCGTCGCTCGGCACCGGGAACAGCATCGTGTCCAGCACGTCCGCGCAGGCCTCGTCGGGGCTGCGGCCGGGCCGTGACAGCGTCTCGGCGAGCAGGCGCAGACCCGTGTCGAAGTCCCGGTCGCGGTCCTCCACCAGGCCGTCCGTGAACAGCACGAGGCGGCTGCCCTCCGGCAGCTGGAACTCGACCGCCTCGAAGGGCATCCCGCCCACGCCGAGCGGGATCCCGGCCGGCATCTCGGGGAACTCCACCTGGCCGTCGGGGCGGATCAGGGCCGGCCCGGGGTGCCCGGCGCTCGCCATCCGGCACCGCCCGGAGGCCGGATCGTAGACCGCGTAGAGACAGGTGGCGCCGGTGACGGCGGACGCGCCCTCGGCCGCACCGTCGGGCCCCGCGTCCTCCGCGCCCGCTCCGCTCCCGTTCCCGTTCCCGTCGGCGCCGGCGTCCCCACTCCCGTTCCCGGCGCCGCCGGCCTCGTCCTGGTCGATCCGGTTGATCAGCTCGTCCAGGTGTCCGAGCAGCTCGTCCGGCGGCAGGTCGAGGGTGGAGAAGTTGTGCACCGCGGTCCGCAGCCGGCCCATGGTGGCCGCCGCGTGCACCCCGTGCCCGACGACGTCGCCGACGACCAGCGCCACCCGGGCGCCCGGCAGCGGGATCACGTCGAACCAGTCGCCCCCCACCCCCGCCGTCGCCGGCAGGTAGCGGTAGGCCACCTCCACGGCGCTCTGGTCGGGCAGCACCCGGGGCAGGAGGCTGCGCTGGAGCGTCACGGCCATCGCGTGCTCGCGGGTGAAGCGGCGGGCGTTGTCGACGGAGACGGCCGCGCGCGCACCCAGCTCCTCCGCGAAGGACAGGTCCTCCCCGTCGAAGGGCTCGGGGGTGTCGGCGCGCCAGAAGTTGGCCATGCCCAGCACCACACCGCGGGCCAGGAGGGGGACGGAGATCAGCGAATGCAGCCCGTACTCCAGGGCCGCGCGGGTGCCCTGGGAGTCCTGGGCCCGCCAGCCCATGGCCGCGTTCAGATCGGCCGCGAGCACCGCGTGCCCGGCGTCCAGGGCCGCCGCCATCGGCGCCGTGGGCACCTCGAACCGGATGAGGTCGCCGACCGGTTGGAGCGGCGAGTCGGTACGGATACCGGTGATGGCAGCCCGGCGCATCTCGGTGTAGACGCCGCCGGAGGGCTCGTCGCCGCGCAGCACGGGCTCCAGCAGCTCCACCGTCACGAAGTCCGCGAAGCGCGGTACGGCCACCTCCGACAGCTCCTCGGCGGTCCGCGCGACGTCCAGCGTGGTGCCGATCCGCACACCCGCGTCGTACAGCAGCTGGAGGCGCCTGCGGGCGACCTCGGCCCGGCCGGAGACCGAGGCGAGCTCGGTCGAGTCGCGCAGGGTCACCACACGGCCGGCCGGCCGCCCCGCGTAGGCCATCGTGGGCCGTACGTTGACCGCGAGCAGCCGGTCGCCCGCCAGGTGCACATGGTCGGTCACGACCCGGCCCGAGGCGAGCAGCTCGGTGGTGCGGGGGTCGAGGCCGAGGTCGCCGACGTCGTGCTCCTCGGCGTCCTGCGGCAGGTCGAGGAGCCGGCGGGCCTCGTCGTTGGCGAGGATGAGCCGCCGGTCGTTGCCGATGATCAGCACGCCCTCGCGGACGGCGTGCAGAACGGCCTCGTGGTGTTCGTTCATCCGGGTCATCTCGGCGGCGCCCAGGCCGCGTGTCTGGCGCAGCAGCCGCCGGCTGACCAGGGCGGCGCCGGCGGTGCCGAGCAGCAGACCGCCCGCCGCGGCGCCCACCAGGAGCGGGAGCTGCCCCTCGACCGCGTGGGCGACGTTCTCCACCTCGATGCCGGTGCCGACCAGGCCTATGACCTCGCCGTCCGCGTTCCGCACGGGCACCACCGCCCGGACGGCGTCGCTCGGCTGCCCCTTGAAAACCTGGGTGAAGGACTCCCCGGCGGCGGCCCGTGAGACGTCCGAGGCCCGCTGGCCGATCAGCTCGGGCCGCGAGTCGGTGTAGCGGACCCCGCGGACGTCCATCACCGCGATGAAGTCCAGGCCCGAGGCCCTGCGGGCGGCCTCGGCCAGCGGCTGGAGCGCTGCCGTCGGATCCGCAGACATCAGCGCCGCCGGGAGCCCGGGGGCGTGCGCGAAGGCCTCGGCGGCGGCGAGCGAGCGGTTGCGGGCGTCGCGCTGGCTGTCGTAACGGGCCTGGAAGACCAGGGCCAGCGCGGCGGCGGCGATCAGCAGCAGCACGATCACCGCCTGGAGGGCGAAGACCTGACCGGCGACACTGTGCGCCCCCCGGGACAGGCGCGCGGACATGCGCGAACCCCACCCGGTCGGCTGTCGACCAAAACGTCCGGTCATGAGCCCTTTCTAACACTGTCGGGGGATTTGGGCGTGGGCTACGCATCCCGCACCGTCCGCCGCCCCCGCCCTCCCGGGAACGGCCGAGGCCCGGCCCCCACCTGGGGGCCGGGCCTCGGCCGTGCTGCGAACGTCCCGCCTGCCCCGCGACGGCCGGCACGCGCGCTCGCCGCGTCGTCGATCGTCCGACTGCGCCCGGTACGAGGACGGCCCTCCGCCCTGTGATCGCACGCACCGGACGCCGCGGGGCCCGTCCTGCGGGCCGCCAGGGGTCAGAGGACGTCGGCTGCGATGCCGGCCGCGACCTGCTCCAGGAGGGGGCCCGCGTTCGGGATGGACTTGGCCGGGTCGGGCTCCAGGTCCGTCAGCGGGTAGGCCTTGCGGATGCCGGCCGCCTCCAGCGCCTCCTGGCCCAGCAGCAGCCGCCCGCAGACCGCGACCACCGGCTTGCCCGCCGCCCGCGCCGCCGCCGCGACGCCCGCGGGGGCCTTGCCGTGCAGGGTCTGCTCGTCCAGCGAGCCCTCACCGGTGATGACGAGCGTGGCCCGTTCCAGCGCCGGCGCGAAGCCCAGCACCTCCAGCATCAGCTCGATGCCGGGCCGGAAGCTCGCCCCCAGCAGCAGCGCGCCGTAGCCGATGCCGCCCGCACCGCCCGCGCCCGGGGAAGCGGCGAGCTCGGTGGCCTTCGGCCCGATCGCCTTCTCCAGCACCTGCGCGTAGTGCGCCAGCGCCGCGTCGAGCGTCGCCACGTCCTCGGGCGAGGCGCCCTTCTGCGGGCCGTAGACGGCCGCACAGCCCTTCGGGCCGGTCAGCGGGTTGTCCACGTCGCTGGCCAGGACGAAGTCGACGTCCGCGAAGCGGGGGTCCACGCCCGACAGGTCGGCCGAGGCCAGATCGGCCAGCGCACCGCCGCCCGGACCGACCGGTTCGCCGTTCGCATCCAGGAAGACCGCGCCGAGCGCCGCCAGCATGCCGGCGCCGCCGTCCGTGGTGGCGCTGCCGCCGACACCGAAGACGATCGAGCGGGCGCCCGCGTCCAGCGCGGCCCTGAGGACCTCGCCCGAGCCGTACGTGGTCGCCGTCAGCGGCGCGAAGGTGCCCGCCGGCAGCAGCTGGAGGCCGGAGGCCTCCGCCATCTCGACCACGGCGGTGCCCCCGCGCAGCGCGAAGGCGGCCGTGACCTGGTCGCCGAGCGGCCCGGTGACCCGTACCTCCCGGCGTTCGAAACCGGCCGCCACCGCGGCCGCGACCGTGCCGTCGCCGCCGTCCGCGACGGGGAGGGTCTCGATCTCCACGCCCGGCACGGCCCTGCGAAGGCCGGCCGTCACCCGCTCCGCGACCTGAACGGCCGTGAGCGAGCCCTTGAATTTGTCCGCGGCGATGAGCACGCGCGCGGCCTCAGTTACTGCTCCGTCCGTCACCTTGCTATCCCTTGCTATCGAACAGTGCAGTCGCGCCTCCATGAGCTTATCCGGAGGATCCTCCTATGCCCATGAGTGGCCTGGGCCACACCCGGCGCGCCATGCGCCCATAGAGGGACATACCCCTGCTTAAGGTGGCCGCATGAGCGCCGAATCACTGGAACAGCCGCGTCCGGACACCCCGGGCGGCGGCCCCGGCGATCCCGTGGACGGCGCCCCCGACCACACCGTCGTCGCCATCGGCGTGCTCGCCGTGCTCGCCGTCGTCGCCTGGGCGGCACTGGCCGGGGACTCCTTCGACACCGTGTCGAGCACCGCGCTGGCGTGGGTCCTGAACAACTTCGCCTGGCTGTTCGTGATCGCCGCAGACGTCTTCCTCGTCATGTGCGTCGTCCTCGCCATCAGCCGCTTCGGCCGCATCCGCCTCGGCGCGGACGACTCCGAGCCCGAGTTCACCAACCTCTCGTGGATCGCGATGATGTTCAGCGCGGGCATGGGCATCGGCCTGATGTTCTACGGCGTGGGGGAGCCCCTCACCCACTACCTCGCCCCGCCCCCCGCCTCCGGAGCGGCCCCCCGCACCGGCGGCGCCGCCCTCGCGGCCATGGAGTACTCCTTCTTCCACTGGACCCTCACCCCCTGGGCCATCTACGGCATCGCCGGACTCGCCCTCGCCTACGCGACCTTCCGCAAGGGCCGCGGCAACCGCCTCAGCTCCGCCTTCGTCCCCCTCATCGGCCGGGAGCGGGCCGGCGGCGCGCCCGGCAAGGCCATCGACCTGCTCGCCGTCTTCGCCACCGTCTTCGGCACCGCCACCAGCCTCGGCCTCGGCGCGCTCCAGGTCTCCGGCGCGGGACCCGCCCGCCACCATCCCCTGCACGGCATGCGGGACGCGGTCCGGGCCATGGTCGGCGACGCCGACACCGAGCAGGGGCCCGGCTCCCGACACGCCCGCCTGCACCGCGTCGCACAGTCCGGCGGCCGGGACCCCGAGGACGGTCCCGGCACCGGCCCCGGGACGGGCGTCTGACCGGCGGCACCTCGGTAGGGTGGCCGGGTGACCACCACGGATGACTACGCCACGTACATCGCGAGCCTGCCCCGGGTGCTGGCCGGCGCGGCCGCCCTCTACCGCGACGCCGAGGGCCGGGTCCTGCTCGTCGAGCCCAACTACCGCGAGGGCTGGGCCCTGCCGGGCGGCACCGTCGAGTCGGACCAGGGCGAGTCGCCGCGCAGCGCCGCCCGCCGCGAGAGCGCCGAGGAGATCGGTATCGACGTCCCCCTCGGCCGGCTCCTCGCCGTGGACTGGACGCTCGGCCCCGACCGGCCGCCGCTGGTCGCGTACCTCTACGACGGGGGCGTACTCGACGCGGCCCACCTCGCCTCGATCAGGCTGCAGGAGGAGGAGCTGATCTCGTGGCGGCTCGTCGACCCCGCCGAACTCACCGCCTACCTGCCCGGATCGCTCGGACGGCGCGTCCAAGAGGCCTACCGGGTCCTCCAGTCGGGTGAGGGCGCCGCGGAACTGGAGAACGGCCGGCGCCCGGTCACCGCGTAAACCCCCGGCTTACTTCGACCAGGACAGAATCAAAAGATGATCACGATGTACGCCTGGCCCAGCACGGCCGACGGGCCGGACGCCCTGCCCATGGTCCACTTCACCACGGACGAGCAGGCCGGCGGCGAGGTCGCCCCCGACGGGACGCCGGTGTGGCTCTTCGACACCGCGATACGCGAGGGCGGCTGGGCCCGGTTCGCCGACTTCGAGGGCTGGTCCACGCCCGCCGCCGACTGGCGGGCCCTCTACCGCCGCGAGGACGACTTCCTCGCCGTCACCGGCCCCGGCGCCTGCCAGGGCTGGTACGAGGGCAACCTCGGGGCCGACGCCGCATGGGTGGCGGCGGCCGCCACCCAGCAGAGCGTGGTGCTGCTTGCCGCCCCCGTGCAGCACCCCTCGCTCTACGGCTACGCCGTGGAGGCCGGCGCCGGCTTCGCCCTGCTCGTCCCGCTCCTCGTGGTCTGACCGGGGGTCAGGCCAGCAGCTTGGCCTTGGCGCGGTCGAACTCCTCCTGGGTGATGTCGCCCTTGTCCTTGAGGGCGGAGAGCTTGTGCAGCTCGTCCGCCGAACCGCCGCCGGGGCCGGCCGCCTGCTGGACGTACTGCTTGAAGGCCGCCTCGTTCTCCTGCATCTGCTTCATGTCCCGCTCGCCCATGCTCTTCCCGCGGGCGATGAGGTACACGAACACGCCGAGGAACGGCAGGATCAGTACGAAGATCAGCCATCCCGTCTTGCCCCAGCCGCTCATCGTGTGGTCACGGAAGATGTCCGTGATGATCTTGAAGAGCAGGAAGAACCACATGATCCACAGGAACAGCCACAGCATCGTCCAGAAGAGGTTCAGAAGCGGATAGTCGTCCATGCCCGGCTCCGATCTTGTTGCGGTATATCTTTCATACAGGTTGCCCTGTATGTCCGCATTCGGAGCGGTCCGCGGCCTACGCCTGGGGACGGGAGGCGGACTCGAAAGCCAGCAGCTGCACCTTGCGCTCGACCCCGCCGCCGTAGCCGGTCATGCTGCCGGACGCACCGATCACCCGGTGGCACGGCACGATGATCCCGACCGGGTTCCTCCCGTTGGCCAGGCCCACCGCCCGCGAGGCGTTCGGCTTGCCCAGCCTCGCCGCCAGCTCCCCGTACGACCAGGTCTCGCCGTACGGGATCCGTACGAGCTGCTCCCACACGGTGCGCTGGAAATCGGTGCCTTCCAGCCGCAGCGGCAGGTCGAACTCGGTCAACTCCCCGGCGAAGTAAGCGGCCAACTGCCGCACCACTTCCGGGAACGGCTCCTCGGAGGGGGCCACCCGCTCCCCGAAGAACTCCTCGGCCGGCCGGTGGCGCTGTCCGGTCATGTAGAGGCCGCTGAGGACGCCGTCCGCGGCGACCAGGGTGAGCGGACCGTACGGGCTGTCGACGACGGTGTGCTGCTTGGCGTTCATGGATGCTCCTCAGACGGGCAGGTGGTTGACGGGGTGGGAGTCCGTGGCCCACAGGTACTGGACGGCGTACGCCCGCCAGGGCCGCCAGCCGGCGGCCCGCGCCGTCAGCGCCGACGGGGTGGACGGCAGACCGAGCCCCTGCGCCGCGCGCCGCACGCCCAGGTCGGACGGCAGGAACGCGTCCGGGTCGCCGAGCGCCCGCATCGCGATCACCTCGGTGGTCCACGGGCCGAAACCGGGCAGCGCCGACAGCTGCGCGCGGGCCGCGTCCCAGTCGCTGTCGAAGCCGAGCGGCAGCGAACCGTCGGCGAGCGCAGAGACCAGGCCGGTGAGGGTGGCCCGCCGGCTGCGCGGCAGGGCCAGCGACTCGGGGTCGAGGCCGGCCAGGGCCTGCGGCGAGGGGAAGAGGTGCGTCAGCCCGCCCAGCGGGTCCTCCACGCGTTCGCCGTACGCCGTGACCAGCCGGGCGGCGTGCGTGCGCGCCGCCGCCGTGGACACCTGCTGGCCCAGCACGGCCCGTACGGCGAACTCCGCCGCGTCGACCGTACGGGGGACCCGGCGCCCGGGGGCCTTGTCCACGAGCGGAGCCAGCAGCGGGTCGGAGCGCAGTTGCTCGTCGACGGCCACGGGATCGGAGTCGAGGTCGAGCATCCAGCGGCAGCGGCTGATGGCGATCGTCAGGTCGCGCAGGTCGGTGAGCGCGAGGCGGCAGCCGATGTGGTCGGGCTGCGGGGTCAGCGCGACGACACCGGTGCCGTGGGGCAGGCGCAGGGTGCGGCGGTAGGCGCCGTCGCGCCACTCCTCGACGCCGGGCACCGCGGTCGCGGCGAGGTGCCCGAAGAGGTTGTCCGGGTTCAGGGGCGTACGGAACGGCAGGCGCAGGCTGATCGTCCCGGGGATCCGGGGCGGGGCGTTCCTGTTGCGGCCGGCCCTGACCGACCGGTGCCGCAGCTCGCTCGGGGACAGGGCGAAGACCTCGCGGACGGTGTCGTTGAAGGTGCGGATGGAGGCGAAGCCGGCGGCGAAGGCCACGTCGCCCATCGGCAGCTCGGAGGTCTCGATGAGCAGCCGGGCGGTCTGCGCGCGCTGCGCCCTGGCCAGGGCCAGGGGGCCGGCTCCGAGCTCGGCGCCCAGCTGCCGCTCGACCTGGCGGGCGGAGTACCCGAGGCGGGCGGCGAGCCCGGGGACCCCTTCGCGGTCCACGACCCCGTCCTGGATCAGGCGCATCGCCCGGGCGACGGCGTCGGCGCGGGCGTTCCATTCGGGCGAACCGGGGCTGGTGTCGGGCCGGCAGCGCTTGCAGGCACGGAACCCGGCCTGCTGGCAGGCGGCGGCGCTGGGGAGGAAGGTCATGTTCTCGACCTTCGGGGGTACGGCGGGGCAGCTGGGCCGGCAGTAGATCCGGGTGGTCAGGACGGCGGTGAAGAACCAGCCGTCGAAGCGGGCGTCCTTCGACTGCACGGCCCTTACGCAGCGCTCGGTGTCGGTGTGCATGGCTCCAGGATCCGGGCCGGGATCGACGGGGGCTGGCGGTTTTCCGACATCAAGCGTAGCCCTGGCCGGGGGCTCGGCGGGGCTCGGCGGGGCTCGGCGGGGGCTGCGGGGATGGGGCGGGGCCGTGACCGGCGGCGGGGCGGGGGGTGCCCGGGGTAGGCATGATTTATGGCCCCCCGAGCCCTCAGGAAGTGCTCCCCGGTATGGGCCACAAATCACGTTTGACACCCCGGACACCCCCCGCCCCCACTCCGCGCCCCCCCCACCCCGCCCGCGGGGGTGAGGCGGC
>NZ_JBHXAG010000022.1:0-118507 GCF_042726555.1 Streptomyces sp. NPDC060232
CCGCCAGCACACAGCACACCGCCAGCCCCAACCAGCCAACTGATCAACCCAGCTCAACACACCAGACACCGATCAAGAAGAACGAACGGCGACACCACCGAGCGCTAGGTCGGGCTGGTCGCCACTACACCGAACGCCCGTTCATTCCAGCCGGGCCCTGCTGCTCCGACCTGGGATAGATCTCCTGGCCCGGGCCGGAGTGGCAGGCCGGCGTCGTGGTCGAGCCAGAGGATGGCGTTCGGATTGGCGGCGAGGTAGTCGCGCAGGGCGTCAGCGACGCGGTGTCCTCGTACGGGTCGGCCTGTTCCTGTGCGGATTGCCGGGTGTAGAGGGCCCGTACGAGGCGGGCGCTGTTCTGGACGCAGCGGGCGGTGCCCTCCAGCGTGGCTGACAGGCGGCCGTCGGCTTCGCGGAGGACGACTTCTGCGAGGGCGCCGCGGCGGTCGCTCTTGGGCAGGTGGTTCCTTATGGTGCGTCCCGTCGACCGTATTGCCAGGCGCCTGCGGCGCCGATCGCAACGGTGAACACGGCATACACCGCAAGCCCGGTCCAGGGGCCGAGCCCGCTGCCCAGCAGCGTCTGCGTGAGCGCGGCATCCGTACCATCGCCAGCGTCTGGGGTGCCTGACATGGCTGCTCTTGCGGCTGCGAAAGGCAGGAAGCCAGGCAGAGCGTTAGCCCCCAGGAGCCCGCTCAGGAGAAGGCCGAAGGCGCGCTCTGGGCGCGCGGGATCCGTTGTTCGGCTGACGACTACCTGGGGGGAACAGTGCCTTCAGTGGCAGCGCACACACAACGAGACCGACCGGCACGAATACCGGAGGTCGACGCCCTGCGCGGCTTCGCGCTCATGGGCATCTTCCTGGTCAACGCGCTGATGATGGCCGGTCCGTACAGCCTCGGAGCCATCACCGATCCGAGTGCCTCTGCACTCGACCGGACCGTCGAGGGCGTCGTCCAAACCTTCGCGGTCGGCAAGTTCTACCTGATGTTCTCGTTCCTCTTCGGCTACAGCTTCACCCTGCAGCTGGCCTCCGCCGAACGCGCCGGCACGAGCCCCGTTCCCCGCCTGCTGCGCCGATCACTCGGCCTGCTCGTCCTGGGAGTCCTGCACGCCGTACTCCTGTACACCGGCGACATCCTCACGACATACGCGGTGCTCGGCCTGATCCTCATCGCCGCACGCAACTGCACACCCGGCGCGGCACTGCGGGCCGCCCGGGTCCTGTACGGATGTCTCAGCGCGTTCCTGCTCCTTCTGGGCTTGGGGACCCTGCTCATGTCGGACGCGGAAACAGCCGAAGCGGACGCCGAACTCGCGGAAGCCCTGCCCGTGCTGGTCGCCGGCTACCGCCGCGACGCCCTGTCCGTCGTGCGGGCCAACATCGGCCAACTGCCCGACCAACTCCTCGCCGCGCTGCTGATGAGCGGCTTTGTCATGGCGGCCTTCCTGGTCGGGCTGCACTGCGGCAAGCGGCGTCTGCTCGCCGACACGGGGAACCACCGCGCTCGTATGCGCCGCATCCTCGTGATCGGTGCCGCCGTGGGCCTGCCCGGGAGCCTGTTCATGGCCCTGGCCGTCAGCGGCCCGCTCGGTCCCCGATGGTCACTCTTCGGTGAGATGGTGGGAACAGTCACGGCCCCCGCCCTCACCGCCGCGTACATCTGCGGGATGCTCCTGCTCATGAAGACCGCCCGCGGCGCGCGCATCGCAGCGCTCTTCGCCCCCGCCGGCCGAATGGCCCTGACAAACTACCTGAGTCAGTCCCTGGCCATGGCCCTCGCCTTCACCGCCTACGGCCTCGCCCTGTACGACCGCCTCAGCCCAGCCGTCGTCATACTCGGCGCACTCGCGCTGTACGCCATCCAGCTCGCCCTCAGTTCCCGACTGATGGCACGACACCGCTACGGCCCCGTGGAATGGCTGCTGCGCACGATCACCCTTGCACGACTCCCGCACGACCACGACCGGTCAACAGTCACACAATGACGCACACCCGCTGACCCGCGCCGCACGCTATTGATCCGAAACGGTTTGGGTTCTGGGTCGTGGGTGGGGTGTGAGCGATCTGGTGGGGGACGCGCGGCATCTGTCGCCGGCGGCGCAGGAGGCCCTGCGGCTGCGGGCGGTGGCCGCGTTGGTGGCGGGGCGGGACCGTGAGGACGTTGCGGCGGTCTTCGGGGTGTCGCTGAAGGCCGTCGACGGGTGGGGCAGGCGGGCGGCCGGGAGGCGCTGGTCGTACGGCCGCGGGGCAAGCCGGTCGGGGTGCACCAGGTGCTCGGAGAAGCCGAGCAGGGCGCCGTGCGGCAGGCCGTCCTCGACCATCGACCCTGTGACGTGGGCTTGAGCGGGCAGCTGTGGACGCGGCGGCTGGTGGGCGAGCTGATCGCGAAGCTGTACCGGCTGCGGCTGACCGAGCCCGGGGTGGGCAAGTACCTCAAGCGGTGGGGACTGTCCTTCCAGCGTCCGGACAAGCGGGCTGTGGAGCAGGACCCGCAGGCCGTGCGCCGCTGGCACGACCTGGCCGGCGATCCGGGCAAAGGCGAAGAAGCGGTGAGGTCCTCTTCGCCGACCAGGTCGGCATCCGCTCCGACCAGGTCACCGGCCGCACCTGGGGCGAGAAGGGGAAAACTCCCGTCGTGCGGCGGACTGGCAACCGGTTCTCGGTGAACGCGATGTCGGCTATTAGCACCACGGGCCGGATGCACTTCATGGTCTTCACCGAGAGCTTCACCGCCGAGGTGATGTGCCGCTTCCTGGACCGGCTCGCCGGCCACTTCGACCACAAGATCCATCTCGTGGTCGACGGGCACTCCGCCCACCGCTCGCGGAAGGTCCGCGACTGGCTCGCCGCCCACCCCGACGCCATCGAGCTGCACTTCCTGCCCCCGTACCCGCCCGAGCTGAACCCCGACGAGCTGGTCAACGCCGACCTCAAACACAGCCTGCCCAAGCAGCACCGGGCCCGCAATCAGGCAGAACTCGCCGCTGAGACCCGCCGCTTCTTCCGCAGACGCCAGCGTCAGCCTCACATCGTCCGCGGCTACTTCGGCGGCCCACACGTCCGCTACGTCTTGAATGAGAACCCCATGAGTTGCTAATCAATAACTCGCGGATTCTGTCGCGGAGTTGTCCGGAGGTGTATTCCGATCCGCAGTCGCTGTGGATCACACAGCCGGGTTCCAGGCGGCCCAGTGCGGCGGCCATGTCCAGGGCGTCGACGACGAGGTCGGCGCGATGGTGGTCGGCCATCGAGTACCCGATGATCTCGCGTGTGGACAGGTCCAGCCACGAGGCGAGGTAGAGCCAGCCCTCGGCCGTGGGGATGTAGGTGATGTCCCCGACGATCTTCGTGCCGGGGCGGGCGGCGGTGAAGTCCCGGCCGATCAGGTCCGGCGACGGGGCGGCCTTGGCGTCGGCCTTGGTCAGGCTGCGGCGGCCCGTGCGCCGGCTGTTCCCGGCGATGCCGTTCTCCCGCATGACCCGTGCCACCCGCTTGTGGTTGACCGGCCGTCCCTGCCGGCGCAGTTCGGCGGTGACGCGCGGGACGCCGTAGTTCCGCCGGGACGCGATATGGATCACCGTGATCTGGTGGGCCAGGGCCTCATCGGCCCGCCGCCTCGCCTCGCAGGCCTCGGCTCCGGCCACCCACGCGTAGTACGTGGAGCGGGCGGTCTTCATCGCCTTGCACAGCAGCACGACCGTGAAGTTCGCCTTCTCCGCGTGGATGAACCGGCATATCTCGGCTCACCGATCGCTCTCCTTCGCGAAGAAGGCGGTCGCTTTTTTCAGGATCTCGATCGCCTTCGCCTGCTCGGCGGTCAGCTTCCGCAGCCGCTTCAGCTCTTCGTCCCGGTCGGCGGCACTCTGCCCGGCCCGCCCACGATCCTGCCTCCTGGGTGGCACGGGCCTTCTTCACCCAGCCCCGCAGGGACTCCGAACTGATCCCGAGCTCCCGGGCGACCTCGGCCACCGTCCGTCCTGATGAACGAACGAGATCGATCGCGTCCCGCTTGTACTCGTCCGAGTACCGCTTCGTGTACTTGCTTCCCACCTGGCACTGCTTCCTCTGGGCTCTCACGTCCCAGTCTCCAGGTGTCCACGATCAAGGGGAAGCTTCAAGTACATCGTCACCCTCAACACCGACACCCTCAGCACCGCCGCCCAACGCGGATTCAACCCCGAACCCCACATCCGCAGCCCCCGCCTCACCGACGACGAAGAGGGCGGCCTCTTCGGCTTCCGCTTCAAAGCCGCAGGCAAAGCGTAGCCACTCCCATAACGCGCGCCCGGCCCCGCTGCTCCACCTGCGGCTGTGGCCGGGCCCCCGCCGAACCGGGGCACGTCCTCCGTGCTCGCGTCCAGACGCAGACGCACGTACCGGATGGGGTGCCTGTAGACGCCTCTTATCAAGGACCCTGGCACTCTGCCCCTCATGCAGCATGTAGACCCCATCGACCAGGCGCGACGTCTCGTCCGCAGCCGGTTCCCCGAAGCGCTCTCCGTCGTCCTCGCAGGCTCCACGGCTACCGGAAGAGTCACTGCCAGCAGCGACCTGGACATCGCGGTGCTCATCGAGGATGGCGGCGTGACCTGCCGGGAGACGATCCGGTTTGAGGAACGTGTCGTAGAACTCTTCGTCCACACCCGTACCGGTCTCCTGGAGCTCTTCGCCGCAGACGTCGCCGCACGGCGGGCGGTGCTTCAGAACATGTATGCCTCCGGTCTCGTTCTGGTCGACTCCAAGGGTGAGGCCGGGCGCGCTCGCGCGCTGGCCGAAGCGGACCTTCGTGAAGGTCCGCCTGCATTGGAATCCGAGACAGTCGATACGAAACGCTACGGTCTGACGGATGCGCTGGACGACCTCGCTGACGCGAGGGACCCCGTCGAGCGTCTGGCCGTGGCCGGGTACGTGGTCAGCGCCGCCGCCGATCTGCTCTGCGACCACCATCACGCGTGGATCGGCGGCGGAAAGTGGTTCCCCCGCCGCCTGTTGGAAGCCGACCCAGAGCGCGGAGCCGCCCTTCTCGAAGGACACCACCACTTGTGCGGCTCAGGCGAGCCCACAGCGCTGATCAGCGCAGCGTCAAAGGTGCTCGACCTCGTCGGCGGCCCCCTCCGCGAGGGCTACCGCAAAACCTGGCACGGCACCATCGACTCGGTTGCCGCGACGCGCTAACGCAGACTGCAAACACCGCAGCGGACATCGGACAGCTGGCGACCCCGTCTGCCCCCTCTTCCGCGTTGCCGTCGCCGACGACGCCCGTGGGCATCGCGGTGGAGTCGGGGCAGGGTCACGAAAGAGGCGCCTGGCGGGCCGTCGGCCCGCCAGGCGCCTCGGTGCGCTGTCAGCGGTTCAGCAGGCGATCGTGGATCCGTCCAGAGCGGACTCCACGGTCACCACGTACTCCTTCGGCCCGTCGGCCCCCACCCGGAGCAGCGCCGGCTGACCGGCCACCTCCTTCTGGAAGCACATACCAAAGCCGCTCCGGAGCCGGTCTGGGGCCTGGGCCCGGGTGCCGACCGCCTTCCATCCTTCCTTGCCTGCGGTGTCCCAGTAGTGGGCGGCCAGAGACTGGGCGTCCAGGTCGTGGGTGTAGCCGCTGTCCGCTGCGACCCAGGGATCGCCGCTGTCGTCCATGCACTCCACGCTGGTCCGTTCTGCCACGGGCGTGGCACCGGCCGGGGCGGCGGGCGCCGCGGCCGAGACCTGGGCCATGCGCTCGGCCGCCCTCGTCTCCTCGCACGAGCCTTCCGACCCGTAGAAGAGCACGTACAGCAACCCTGCCAGCAAGGCGAGGCCGAGGGTGGCGGCCAGGCCCAGATACATCCCGCGACGCGGGGATTGTGTCGTGCTCATGGGGTTTATGGCCATCTCGTCTTCAGGGCGCGCTTGTCGATGTATACGAGCGCATAGTAGTAGAGGTTCCACCAGAAGGTGCCTGAGTAGTACCACCGCAGCATGCTCCACCAGTTCCGCACGGCGAAGCTCCGGGCGACGCTGTTGTTGTGCTGGTCGATCTTGGTGTCGTCACCGCTTTCGCCCCACTCGTGCGCGTCTCCCAGCCGCTTGGCCGCTCGCGCGCCGAAGAAGAAGGTCAGGCTGGTCTGCCACATGAAGTGCCGGATCGCGTTGTTGACCCGGCCCTTGCGGAAGGACGCGAGCAGCATCCCCGAGATCGCTGTGGCCAAGGCGCAGCCGCGCCATCCGAGCGACCTGCAGGCGTTGGCCTCGATGATCTTCTTGCGCCAGGACTTGGAGATCCGGCCGTCCAGGTCCTGCTGGTTGACCGGGTCGGCGTTGGCGTACTCGTACGCGTTCGCGCTGCCGCCGTAGACCGGGTCCGCGGAAAGGAAACGGCCGGTGGACGGGTTGTAGAGGCGGGCGCCCATCAGGGTCAGACCGCTGGGCGTCTCGCCGGAGCGCTGGTGACCGCCGAGCCAGCCGTAGCGGGCCGAGGCCTGTCCCGTACGGGGCTTGCCGTACTCGTCGGTGTCCAGCACCAGGGGCGGCTGGCTGGCGGTCAGCGGGAGCTGCATGGCGACGGAGCCCTGGATCGTCGTCAGGTGCAGGACGACGTCCCCCGTCTTGCTGGTGGTGGTCAGGCCGCCGGCGGAGGCCACGTTGCGGGTCACCGCACCGGTCGCGGTGTCCTCGACGATCCAGCGCGGGTTGTCCGTGTCGTCGCCGTAGTGGTTGACCCGGGACGCGGTCTGGGTCCAGGCCGAGCCGTTGTACGACTCCTTCGTCCACCCGCGGTAGCGCTGGGCCGCGTCGAGGCCCCAGGTCTGCCGCTGGTTGGACAGAGTCTGCTGACGGGTGCGGTCGCTGTTGTAGTAGGCGATGCTCCCGTGGCCCGGAACGGTGGTGGTGCGCCCGAACTCGTCGTAGGCGTAGCCGCTGTCGACGATCCGGTCGGCGCTGTCGTAGGTGTGGGTGGTGGTGGTTCCGCCGGTGGCCGGGCAGTCGGCGCCCGGGGCGCCGACGGCCGTGGTCAGGCCCGTGCGGTTCGAACGCCCGTCGAAGGCGTAGGTGCGACGGGTGCAGACGGTGTCCGCCGTGTCCTCGACGGAGGCCAGGCGGCCCGCCGTGTCATAGCGGAACCGCTGGTCGGAGATACCGGAGTGCGTGGTGATCTGGCCGTGGACGGATTCGTTCACGGTGTCGCTGTAGACGACGGCCGAGTCGCTGTCGCGCACGTAGCTGCGCTTCGTGGCGTCACCGCCCGGGTCCGTGCTGATGTTGAGCGTGTACCCGCCGGGCAGCTTCTCGCTGCGGACGGCGCCTGCCGCGTCGAACGACGGCCGGAACTCGCCGGCGACCGAGTCGGTGGTCTTCGTCGGAAGGCCTCGGGG
Source organism: Streptomyces sp. NPDC060232 (assembly GCF_042726555.1). NCBI lineage: Bacteria > Bacillati > Actinomycetota > Actinomycetes > Kitasatosporales > Streptomycetaceae > Streptomyces > Streptomyces sp. NPDC060232. Next base: position 7,354 of record NZ_JBHXAG010000022.1, read on the forward strand.
TTCGGCGGCGTGGTCGTAGGTGAAGGTGACGGTCGATGGCACGTTGTCAGTGATCTTGGTCGGGCGGTCGAGCAGGTCGTACTCGGTGGTGGTGACACCGCCGTCGGCATCGGTGTAGGAGATCGTCCGGCCGAGCTTGTCGAACTGCTTGACGATGGTCCCGCCGGTGGGCGAGGTGTTCTTGAAGGCCCGGCCGGTCACCGCGTCGTACTCGGTGGTGGACTCCGGAGCGGCCGTGCCGATGGCGCCGGTCGTGGTGACCTTGGTCGTCCGGCCGGCCGCGTCGGACTCGGTGGTGGTGGTCCGCGTGGACCCGTTCACCGTCTCGATCCGTTTGGCCGGGCTGCCCCACCAGTTGTACTCGGTGGTGATGGTCGCAAGCTTGGCCGGGTTCGACCCGCCTCCGGTGATGTCGCCGGCCGGACCGACCGTGCAGACCAGGTCGGCCCACTCGGGGCGGCCCTGGCAGGTGCCGGTGCCGGTCGCCGACCAGTACGTGGTGACGCGGGTCGAGGCGTCGCTGCCGTTCGATCCGTGGAGGAGCTGCTTGGAGACCCGGTTCTTGGCGTCGTACTCGGTCGTCTCCGTGATGGCCAGGCCACCGGGGTCCCTGACGGTCCGGATCGGCAGGCCCCTGAGCCAGTCATAGACGGTCTCGGTCGCGCGGGGCTCACCGAGTACTGTCGGGTGCTCGCGGACCTGGGCGCCGACGGTGGCCTTGGTGACCTGGTCCTTGACCCTGGCGGTGCCGTTGGTGGGCCGTCCGGCGTCGTATTCGAGGATGGACCGGTCACGGGCGGTGACCGAGGTGCCGGCCGGAACCAGCAGGGTCGCTCCGTTCTTCAGGTCGGCGGTCAGGTCTACACGCCGCAGCGGGCCGAGCCTGCCGAGCTCCCGCACTCCGGCCGCGTCGAACGTGGTCGCGGTGCTCAGCTGGTGGGCGCGCTCTGCGCTGGTGAGCTGGCCGATGCCCAGGTTCGCCTGTGCGGCCTGGTCCGCGGGGCTCGTGCCCAGCGCCAGGGCCCGGTTGGCGGCCGAGAGCTCGCGGACGGTGTTTCCATACCGGTCGTACTCGGTGGTGGTGATGTGACCGCCGGGCGACGCGCTGTTGACAGGCCGACCGGAGGCGCCCAGGTAGGTGACAGACGCCCGCGTGTAGGCCGAGGCGGCGAGTGCCGAACCGGAGTGGGACGAGGGGACTGCGTCGGCGGGGAACAAGGCGGTCGCGTCGGTGGGTGCGCTGGTCTGCCCCCATGCCTTCACGTCGGCCGTGCCCATCGGGTACGGGGCCGCGCCGCCGGTGAGCGGGACGCCGTAGACCACGCTGGTGGCCGAGGTGCCCTGCTCCTCGCCCGCCGTGCCCGGCTTCAGACCGGCCCGGGAGGCCTTGAGCAGCATGCCGTCACCGGCCGTGGGCGAGGATCCCGCCTGGCCGTACGTGAATGACCAGGGCAGTTCGGACTTGGTCTGCAGCCAGTCGATGCGGTCCGCGGCGTTGTACGCGTACTGCGCCTGGGTACTCTGCGCCAGGTTGGGGTCCCACTGCTGGCGGAGGTTGCCGCCTGCGTCGTAGCGGTAGGTGGAGACCGCCTTCGAGGTGGCATTCGCGGCCCCGGGCTCCGTGGACCACAGCCGGATCTCCTTCACCTGGCCAGCGAAGTCGCCGAAGTCGGCGGAGGTGCTGTATCCGGTGGCGGTGGTGGCAGTCGCGTAGACGAACTCCAGCGAGCGGCATCCCTTGGTCTGCGGGGTGGTGGCGCAGACCGACGTGGTCACGGCGGAGGTCGGAGCGATGACCCGCTTGGGGCGGGCCAGCTTCTTGGTGTCGACGGTGACCGTTTCCGAGACCACGGTGGTGGTCGAGTTCTCGACTCCGCTGACCAGGGTGCTGGAGACCTGCCAGGTGGTCATCGCCGGGTCGCCACGGGTGAACTCGGTGACCGTGCCGCCGTCGTCGGTCAGCGTGAACGAGCCGCTGAGGCCACCGGTCAGCGTTATGCTGCCGGCGCCGGGCTCGGAGACCCAGCCGGTGCGTGCCGCGTTGGCGGTGAAGTGCAGCGCGTCACCCGAGGTGGTCACGACGTCCACGGCCGTGTCCGAGACCCGCGCGACGTGCGAGTAGTCGGACTGGACGATCTCGGCCGCCGTGCCGGAGGCCCACTCCTGGCCGAAGATCGCGGCCTGGCCCTCCTGCTTGATGCCCTTGTGAGGGTCGCGCGAGGACGTGGTGCGGGAGACGGACATGCCGAAGGCGGACACGTCGGTGGCCGACACCTCGTAGTCGCCGGTCAGCAGGTTGAGCGTGCCCGGACCGACCGGACTGGTGGCGGCGCCGCTCGCGTTGCGGTCGACGACTACGGCGAGGGGCTGGGTGGCGCCGGTGGCGCTCGCCGGGCCGGTGAAGTCGGCCTTGATCTGGACGCTGCCGTCCGGGTCGACCGTGTCGGTGGTATTCCAGACCAGTGCGGGAGTGCGCCCCGAGGTCATGGACACGGGCCAGGCCGTCAGCGGCGTGCCGCCGTTAGTGACGTGCCCCGGCGGAATCTGGACCCAGGGGTCGGCCTCGGAGCGGCGCCAGGAGAAGGACGCCGCGTTGAAGGCGGCGCCGTCCGCTTCGGCGGTCAGGGGAAGCCGTCGGGCCGTACGCTCGCCGTCCTCAGGCTGGACGAAGCCGCCCGGCCCGGCGTGGAACTCGTACTCGACGGCCTCCGACTCGTTGTCGGCCTTGTCGACGGTGCGCACATGGAGGGTGTGGGTTCCGTTCGACGGCGGGGTGACGGACAAGGTCCGGGTGCCGGCGGCGCCGTCGGTGGGCACGCGCGTCCACTCGGCGGCGTCCAGGGACCATTCGAGCCACTGGTGGTCCGTGCCGGCGGGCGGGGAGACGGTGAAGTTCCCTGCCTGCCCGGCGCCCTTGACCCAGGCGTTGGACGGGTAGTCCGTCGAGATCAGCCCGGTGGGGGCGGAGGGGGCGGTGGTGTCGACGGTGAACGTCTTCCAGGCCGACCAGCCAAGGTTGTAGTGGGTTCCGTCGTACGGGTTGGAGCGGAACTTGTATGTCTTGCCGTTGGTCAGCACACCTGCCGGAACGGTGACCGAGGCAGCCTCGCCGGAAGCGACGAAGGGCGACACGACGACGTTGCCGACCTGGGTGTTGGTGGCCGAGTCGAAGATCTGGAAGGTGCCGTTGACCTGGTCACCATTGGCGTCGACGAAGGTGTCGCGCAGGGTCGGGGTCAGGGTGTTGACGGTGTAGGCGCCGCCGTAGGAGAAGAACGGCGGGCCGGCCTCCTGCTTGGTGCCCGTCCGCGGCCGGTAGTTGTAGGTGACGGTCAGCTTAGGGACATTGGAGGCGGCGTTGGAGGAGTTCACCCGCTTCCACTGCTTGATGTTGTTCTCGTCCGTGGCCCGCAGGCCCATGCCCGAGACCGCCCACTTGTTGTTGGACCAGTGCTGGACCAGGCTGGTGACGTCGGCGTTGATCCAGCCGTCGGGCTGGGTGGCGCAGCCCGGGTTGCCCTTGGTCTCGGTGGAGGTGGCCATCTTGGTGACCATCGCCGGCTGATTGGTCCAGCGGGAGGCGGTGGAGGCGTTGTTGGCGGTCCACACTTCCCAGGGCTGAGCAGTGCAATCCGTGTTGCCGGAGTGGAAGTTCCACAGCGACAGTTTCGCGTCCGAGATCAGCGCGTCGGCGACCGGGGCGGTGTTCCAGGTGATGAAGGAACGCGCCGTGCGCCAGGTTCCGTCACCGTTCTTGGTACCGGGGTTGCCGAGGTCCAGCTCGGTGTCGTTGGACCAGTCGACGGTCTCGCCCTGCTGGACGTAGGTGTCGAAGAGGTTGCCCAGCGAGGACGTCGAGGGGTCGACGGTGACAGGGTACTTCGTCGCGGGGTCCGCGAGGAAGGCCGCGTCGGGGGTGATGACCAGGTCGACGCCGTCCTTGGTCTTGACGACCTTCATGCCGACCTTCGCCCGCCGGGTGTGCTCGCCGGAGGCGGCGTCGACGGTCGCGTCCCACATGACTGGGGCCGGCATGGTCGCGGCCTTCTGCGACTTCTTGTCGGTGAACAGCACGCTGCCGTCGGGCTGCTGCTCGACCTTCAGGCCCATGGTCTTCAGGGGCAGCGTGTAGCCGAAGCCCGCCTCGGGCTTCGCCTTCAGTTCGACGAACTGCTCGAAGCCGGTACGGGTCGCCTCGACGATCAGGTCCGCACCCGGCACGGCGCCTTCGTACGTGGCCTTCGTGCCGTCCAGCTTCGGGGCCGGCAGGCCGCCGCGCCACTGGAGCGTGATCGCCTCGTCGCCGGTGCCCAGTGTCACCAGGTCCGCGGCCGCCGTCGTGTCGCCGGCCGGCGGGGCCGACTTCAGGAAGGGCACCTTCGAGGCGGTCTTCCCGGACAGGCGCAGGCCCTGCGGGTGGGCCTTGGAGGCGACCGAACCGTCGGGCCCGGCCGCGAGGTTCACATCGACGTCGCGCCACTGGCCCGTGGCGGGGTCCTTGAACCGGATCGGGCCGGCCGCGATCTCGGTGGTCAGCGACCCGTCCTGGTTGACATACGTCGTGGACGTCTCGGAGCGCTCCGAGAGCGCCTCCACGCGGTGCTTGTACAGACGCGCGGCCACCCGGGCGGACGGTATGTCCGCCGCGGACTGCGCGGTCTGCGGGGCCTGCTTCGCCTTGTCAGCGCCGGGGGCGGGGGCGGCGATGGCGGCCTCGGCTCCGTAGATCGTCGACACGGTCATCACGACAGCCAGCGCGGCGGCCGTGGCACCCAGCCCGGCCGGTGCCCTGAACGGCGACCGGGCGCGCCCCGCAGGCCCGTCCGCTCTTCTTCGGTAACGCAAGATCCCCCCAGGGGATGACGATTCGACCACCTGCACATCGCAAATGATCACTGCCTTGAAAGTAGCCATCCCTACAAGGTCTAAAATCGTCACCAACTGCGCGAAGTGATTCTTTCCCGTGAGCGGAATGACATCTCATTTCGGCCACGAGGCGCCTGTTCGACCGAGTCGCACCTAACCCACTCAAAGTTACTGCCTGGTAAGCCCTCCGGTGCGCCGAACGGCCCACCCGAGCCCGCCTCTTGACTCCCAGGCAATTGACTCCGCCAGGGCCGGGCGACACCGGCGAGGCAGCAGGTTCTGGGGGCCCACGCTCGGCCCGAGGCCCATATCCGTCCACGCAAGCGAGGCCGATTTCCCGTGTCCGCGAGCCTGATCGGCAGCATCGCCCGTTCCGCCACGCCGCGGGCGACGCTGCGACGCTTCCTCGCTCTCGACTCCCGATCAGGGTGCAGTCCGGCCCGATCTCCGGATACACCTCCGCCCCGGCCGCTTCAAAATCATCATGGGGCGGGGCCCCGGAGGGAGATCACGCTCCCGGCGTTGGGTGTACGATGCAATCACCCCGGCGCCGAACACCCGCGAAGCACCCCAACGCCTCTGAGGCGAGTGGGGAAGGCGGGCGGGGGACCTGCACGCCGGGCGCGAGGCATCGGCGGAGCGGGCTCCGCGCGAGGCGCTGGAGTGGTAACAGCCATTCTGCGGAACTCTTCGCACGAAAGTCCGTAACTCACACACATATCACACACTGCGGCAGGCCCATGCCCTCCGGCGCCGGATGGTGGTGCAACACAGCCGGCAAGACCGGTCCTTGATGGCTGTGGGCTCGTGTTTGCGCAGGTCAGGGGACCAACGCGCAGGCATGTTGCAGTGCCGGTGTTGCACGGCCGAGCGGGACGGCAGTCTGGCTTCGTCGTAGGTCGGCGTGTTCGAAGATGAGGGCCCGTCCGGTGGGGCCCGGCGGATATCGCGTGGCGGACCAGTACCCGGGTCGGGCAGGGTGCCGGGTGATGAACGACGAGTACGAGATGTCATATGCCCTCCCTGACTCTGTGGAGGGTTTGCTGCAACGGGGGCGTGGCCTGGGTGCGGTGCGGGCGCTCCGGGAACCGCAAGGGTCTGCCGTGTCCGTGTATGACGGGATCCGCCGTGACTGGCGGTGGGACCAGTCCGACGAACGGTCTCTGTATCTGGCGCGGCTGGTCCGTGATCTGGACCTTTCTCTCATGCCGATCGTGGGCCAGCTGGCGGAGGACGAGGAGGCCTGCCTTCGGGCCTGCGAGGTACTGGAACTGTTGGCTCTAGCCGGATCGGGCGACGCCAGGGAAGCGCTTCGGGCGTATGTCGCCAAAGGCGAGCACTGGGTCCGCGTGTTGGAGTCGCTGTCAGCCTGCTGGCCACCGGAGTGGTGGGAAGACCTCGGTGACGTCGCGCGCGCCCGGATCGGCGCGGAGCCGGAGCTTCCGTGGTGCTCCGAGCCATGGACAAGGTTCGGGATCGAAGCCCAGAGCTCGCCGTTCGTTCCGCGGCCGTCACAGAACGGGCTCAGCACCGCAGAACTCCTCGGTCTGCTCGCCGACACCCGCATCGAAGGCACCACGAAGGTCGACGCGCTGCGCGCCCTGAATGCCCGAGAGCCTGCTGAGGAGCTGATCCCGCTGGTGCCGTTGTTGGGCATGTCCAACGGCCGGCGCCCCTTGCCCCTGCTTGGACGGGCCGTTGCGCGCCTGGGCACCCTCGCCATACCGGCGGCGCGCGGCTGGGCACAGGAGGACCTCCCCTGGCTGGCTCTGCTGGGTGCTGACGTCCTGGCCGACCATCCCGGCCCAGAGGCTTTGCCAGGGCTCGTGAACGAACTCGCCGAACAGTGGACGGCGCGGGCCTGGTGCGGTCCCGACCGGACGGCCCGGCGGCTGGCCCGGTTCGGACCAGGCGCCGCCGGGGCAGTTCCCTATCTGCGGCGCTTTTGGCTGCACACCCCGCACTCGTACGAGCGGACCGCGTACTTGGAGGCACTGGCCGCTATCGACCGGGACGGCCTGGAGCAGATCTACACCGAGTCCCTCTGGGATTGCGAGGAAACGACGCGGCTGTTGGGGATCACCTCGGCATCCGCGAGCCCGGAGACCCTGGGCCGGATCGCCGTACTGCGCGATGACCCGATGGAAACGACCGAGGTGAGAGCCGCGGCCCAAACGCGGCTGGCGGCCCCTTCGGCCGACTGTCCTGACCCTGTTCGAACGAGCAAGTCCGACCTTTCAGCGCGCCTCCCATTCTCGTGAACAACGGCCTCGGCCTGATCGGGGCGCCTCCCGAGCCGCTGAACAAACGCTGTCGAGACGGAGCGAGAGCGTTTGTCACCCAAGGGCAGGAACACCCCGTAGACAAGACAGACGATGTAGCCGAGTTTCAGCAACGCCCGGTTGCTTGACTTGGCCCTGATGTTGTGCGTTCCCGTGGCTGCGTGCCGCGGCTGGTCATCGTATGCACGACGGGCAAGGGATGGGGCGGCAGGATGACGCGGTGTCTGACTCTCTCCGTGAACTGTGGCTGCGCGGCATCGCCTTCAATCCGGCGGCGCCCTCCGATGTACTGATACGCCTGCTGGATCGGGCTGCCGGTGAGGCAGGCCAGCTGATGTGTGAGGGCCGTGACCTGCCCGCTGCCGTCATCGACGCAGCCCTGCAGCACCCGGCCATGGCGATCCGCGGCCGACTCGCCCGCAACCAGCACGTCGACCCCGCACAACTCGCCCCTCTGGCAACCGACCCGTCGGGGATCATCCGCGCTGGGCTTGCCGGAGGGTCCCGCCACCCCCGGCCCCGATGGGTCCGACCGCTGCCGGACGACATCCTCGTCACCTTCATGACCGCCCAGGACGGGGGCGAGGACGGCATGCTCACCGAGCACGAGATCACCTAGGAGCTCAGTTTCTCTCGGCAGATCCCTCTGTCCTTCTACCGAGCCATGGCCGGGCACGAGCACCCCGAAATGGCCGCCGCCAATCCGATCCTGACGCCCGAAGTCCTGGAGGCCCTCCTCCCCGACCCCCGCACCGCAGAGGGCGCTGCGGCCAACCCATCCCTTCCCGTCCCCCGCATGCACGCGCTCCTCGACCACTGCCTGAACAGCGCTGCCCTCCCGCCCGCGGCGGGATGCTGAGAAACGATGCCCGCGTAGCGATCACAGGCAGGGCAACCTGCGCCCGCCATCGGTCGACGCCGACGTGTCAAATAGGCGTTTCCAAGTCTCGGTTCTGGCACAGATCTTGGGGAGTCGTCGCGGAGCGTTACGGCGATGTTCGATTGTGAGGAGTCGGGTCCGCGTGAGACCGCGTACGCCTCGGCGTTGGACGGTCAGAATTGACGCTCCCTCAGGTGCCTGTCGACAGCTGATGCGGTCGGTTGTGGACGGTGATGGTGCTGATCATGCAGACCGATGCACCGTTCTGGGACTCGCTGGTGTTCGATGGAATCGACGAGGTGGATGTCGAGGCGGTCACGGCTGCTTTCGGCACGGTCGAGGTGGTGGCGAGGGGCCGCGCGGCCGGGGCGGCATGTCCGGACTGCGGCCGCTTCTCAGACCGAGTCCACGACCGTTACCAGCGCAGGCTGAAGGACCTTCCACTCGCTGAACAGGGCCTGGCGATCCGGCTGACGGTCCGACGCTTCATCTGCGGGTCGGCGGACTGCCCGCGCCGGACGTTCGCCGAACCGTTCTCCCAGCTGACCGCCCCGTACGCACGGTTCACCACGCGGCTCAACCAGGCCCTGGAGCGAGTGGGGCTCGCCCTTGCCGGGCGGGCCGGCGCCCGGCTGGCCGCCCAGCTGGGCTTCGGCGCCGGAAGGATGACCTTGTTACGCAGGGTCATGGCATTGCCCGATCCTCAGTTCAGCACGCCGCGCGTGCTGGGCGTGGACGACTTCGCGATCCGCCGCGGCCAGACCTACTCCACCGTCTTGACCAGCGTCGAAGACCATTGCGTGGTCGATGTGCTCCCGACCCGTGAAGCCGGGCCGCTGGCCGCGTGGCTGATCCGCCACCCCGGCGTGGAGATCATCTGCCGGGATCGGGCGGGCGCCTACGCCGAGGGTGCCCGCCGCGGCGCCCCCGACGCTCTGCAGGTCGCCGCCCGGTTCCACCTGTGGCAGGGCCTCGGCCGAGCCGTGGAGACCTGCGTCGCCGCCCACCGCGACTGCCTACACAACCCGTCGCCCAACGGCATGCTGCCGCAGGACACCCGCCCAGCCCCCGGCCGGTCACAGGACGACTCGGAGCCCGTCGGCCGGCGGGCCGAGCGGAAGAAGGCCGCGCACGCCCTGGTCCACGAGATGCTCGCCCAGGGCCACTCACGCCGCGCGATCGCCCGGCACCTGGGCTGGGGCCTCAACGCCGTGCTCCGATACGCGAGCGCCGCACGCTGGCAGGACACCTTCCGCGAGAACCGGCCCCGACCAAGCAGACTGGACCCCTACAAGCCCTACCTGGAAGGACGATTCGCCGAGGGATGCACCAGCGTCACCCGACTCCACGGCGAGCTGATAGCCGAGCAAGCTCCTGTCACCTACGGCATGGTCCGCGCGCACATCGCCACTTTGCGCGGGGCCCTATCCGGGGCGCCGCCCCGGCCGCCGACGGTGCGGCAGGTGACCGGCTGGATCACCCGGCACCCCGCGACCCTGAACGAGGAAGACCGCGCCGGCCTGAAGGAAGTCCTGGCGCGCTGCCCCGGGCTGGACAAGGTCGGCGAACATGTCCGCGGCTTCGGCGAGATACTCACCGACCGCCTCGGCGTCACGCTCCCCACCTGGATCGACGCAGTCGACGCCAGCCAGCTGCCCGGCCTCACCGGCTTCGCCGTCCATGCGCCGGGACCTCGACGCCGTGACCGCCGGGCTCACTCTCGACTGGAGCTCCGGCGGCGTCGAGGGCGCCGTCAACCGCATCAAGAAGATCAAGCGGCAGCTCTACGGCCGAGCCGGATTCGAACTACTCCGCAAGATGATCCTGCTTCAGTGACTCTCCGCGATCGTGACGTTTCGTCAAAAACGCCTTCTGCCCCCACTCGTCAGAAGCGCGGCCCGACACTGGGATGTGACGCCAAGGCACAGGCCGCGATCTGCAGTTGCGCTTTCCATGCCACCTCGTCGAGCCCCAGCGTGTACTCGATGCAGCACGCGCATGGCGGGAGTAGCGCCACGAATGCTTGCTCCTCGGCGGTCTCGACCTCCATTTCCGACCACTCGTCCGATGCCAACTCGGCAAGATCCACCTCCCCTGCGCTGAATCGCGAGGCCAGCCTGCGCAGCGCGTATCGTCGGGCCACGTGGTGATCGGGCAGAATGATCCCCAATTCTTCAAGGGCCTGCTCGAATGTGTCACGGATGTCCCGGGGGTCCGCATGACGCGGCAGACCGGCGAGCTCGCACAGGGTCGGCGTGTCCATTCCCATCGCGAGCGCCTGGGCAGCGGTCATCGGCAGGTCTTCCGGACACACCTGATCCGCCTGATACAGCCACGCTGCCTCCACCAGGGGCGGATAAGCGCCGCGGACAGGGCTGTCGGGTTCGGATGTGTTGTCTATCGCTGCCATGATTCATACGATGCCAGCACGGCTCGCGAGAGTGCCCGGAAATTTCGACTGTCCCGGCAAACCGCCCTACGGGCTGACCCAACCCATGCTGTTGCCCCGGTGACACTCCGCGACGACTCCCCAAGATCTGTGCCAGAACCCAAGTCTCATCAACATTCCGGGCACCAGCGACAAGCGACTGCTCCTGCAACTCGTCTACAAGCGTTCTCCGTTTCCGCCTACGCAGCCAGTCTTAATCGAGTGCGAGAGTCCCGGTCCGGGTGATACAAGGTCCGCGTGACTGATCATCTCTACTTCCCCACCCTGCTGCGGATGATTGACGAGCGTTCCGCCGCGTTCCGCGCCGCCGTCGCCGCGGCCCCCAGCCTCGACGCCGACGTCCCGTCCTGCCCGGGCTGGACCCTGTACGACCTGGCGAACCACCTCAGCGAGGGGGACCGCTTCTGGGCCTACATCGCGCTGAACACCGCGCCGGGCGACGAACGGCCGAGCAAGGACGGGCTGGCGGCGCCCAGGGAGCGCGAGGAGCTCATAACCTGGCTGGCCGACTCGACGGAGCAGCTGCTCACTGCTCTGCGCGAGGCCGGCCCGGAGCGGGGCTGCTGGGCCTGGTGGGAGCCGCTGGCCTCGCCGCACACGGTGGCCGCCGTGGCCCGGCGCCGCGTCCCGGAGTCGCTGATCCACACATACGACGCCCAGCTGGCCTCCGGTACCCCGCAGGAGCTGCCGACGACCGAGGCGGTCGACGCCATCGAGGAGTTCCTCGCCACCGTCTGCACCGGCACGGTCCCGTGGCCGGGCGAGCCCGCCACCATGGACTACCACGCAGCCGAGGCCGGCTCCTGGCGCCAGACGGTGGACGCCGCCGGTTCCCGCTTCACCCGCCTCACCGCGGCGGAGGCCGCCGAGAGCAAGCCCACCGCCGCCATCTACGGCACGGCGAGCGAGATGGCCCTGCTCATGTACATGCGCATCCCGGCCGGCTCGCTGCGGATCGAGGGCGACGCCAACCTGCTCCAGCAGCTGCAGGACTGGGGCTGAGGCCGACCGGCAGATGGATCACTTGAGGCGTCGGGTGGTGGGGCGGCCGTCCCAGCGGTAGCGGCTCGTCGAGCGTCGGATGAGCATGCGGAGCCTGACGAGAGTGGCGGCGAGGTAGAGGTGGAAGTCCACGACGCGTAGCCGGAGCCGTGGACCAGCGCGAGCACGATGTACTCGAAGACGGTCCGGTCTGGAATCCGTCGCCGGTGGCAACCCAGCGGATGGCTCTCGGCGTATCCCTTCCGCACGGCAGCAGAGCGGCGAAGTGGTCCCACAGGAGTTCCGAAAGGCATGCTGGGACCGCAGGCACGAGCCCTACGGGTGATCACAGAGCGTCAAGAACTCCATGATCCCTCAGGCTCGTGCCTGCCTTGCGTTCGGGCCCGCCTGGGCTGCCCCACCCACCATTTGCCGGTCGGTCTAAATCGAACACGTGCTTCACTTGGGGTGTGAGGCCACCGTTCCGCTTCCCCGAGGACCTGATCACGCTCCAACGGGCGTGGCAGCAGACCTACGCCGAACTCGCCCAGGCCCCTGCCGGGGCCGGCACGACCGCGCTGCGGCGCAGGCGGATCACCCTCCCCGGGACCCTGTGCATCCATCCCCACTGGGCGGCCCCCGCCGCCTGGCGGGCCGGCAGCGTCGAGCTGCGGCGCGCCGCCCGCACCCACACCTCCGCACCGGCAGAAGGGCAGGCAGCAGCATGAACGAGCAGACCACCAAGCCCCGCCCGCAGCCGCGCTGCGCTGCTGGTGCCGCTGTCGGGGGGTGATGGCGGCGGTCTGATGTCGGGGTGGCAGGGCGGTGTCCGCTGGATTTACGCGTTCACGGATGAGGAGGCGCTGGCTCGTTTCGCGGTGGCGCGCGGTGCCAGCGCTGGTGCCCGTGAGTGGGAGTACCTCTCGATCCTCGGAGCCCGCCTCGTTGACGCAGTGATTCCCACGGTCGACGGTCCGACTGGTGTGGCCGTCAATGTTGCGGATGAGGACGGTTCGGTGCTGTTCCCGCCGGTCGTGGGCATCGTGCCCGCCGCGTATGCCGTGGACGCCGAGCCCGACCGTGCGGAAGCCGTCTGATGGCGGGCGACGCGGACCTCGAGGTCTCGCCGGCAGCGGTCAAGAACATCCAGGACGGTCTGCGCAAGGCCATCGCCGAGTTGCGCGAATCCGGGGACGCGGCCGGTGCCTCGATGGGTGCCGGTTTCAGTGATCTGTCGATGACGGGAATGGAGGCCGGACACATGGGTCTGGCCACTGACTTCGAGGACTTCTGCGAGCGCTGGGAGTGGGGCGTGCGCAGTCTCGTGCAGAACGCCAGCGCCCTCGCCGGGAACCTCGGGATCGCGGCGGGGACGGTGTGGGAGGAAGAGCAGTACATGCAGGGGGCGTTCAAGGTCGTCGCGAACGCCGCGTACGGGAATCCGCACGCGAGCGAGGACGAGATCGAGCAGAAGAGCTGGGACGACATCTGGCGGGCGGATGTCTACAAACCGGACTACAGCGATGAGTCCTTCGAGAAGAGCGACGCGGACATCAAGCAGACCTGGTCGGACACCGGCGACAAGCTGACCTCCAGCGGGTATATCGGCTCGCTGAAGGACCTGCTGGACCAGGCCTGCGGGGGCGGTAACTGATGGGCTGGCGGGACCTCGTACCGGACTCGGCGGAAGACTGGGCCGAGGACGCGGCCAAAGAGGTCGGCGACGCCATCGAGTGGGGCGGTGACAAAGTCGCCGATGTGGCGGAGGACGTCGGTCTCGACAAGGCAGGCGACTGGGTCCGCGACAAGAGCCGCTCCGCCGCCAACCAGCTCGGCGCGGACGTCTCGGAGCTGGAGCTCGGGCAGACCGAGGACCCTAACAAGCTGGTCTACGGCAGCGTGTCGAAGATCCGCGCGCAGGTCTCGCACCTGAACGACTTCAAGTCCTCCTTCACCCTGGTCGGCAACGGCCTGAAGGGCCTGGAGGACGACGGTCTGAAGGCGGCGTCGGCGGACGCGTTCCGGGAGGCGATAGCCAAGGAGCCGCCGCGCTGGTTCAAGGCGGCGGAGGCCTTCGGCAAGGCCGCCGACGCGATGGGCCGCTTCTCCGAGACCGTCGATGGGCGCAGGGCCAGGCCAAGGAAGCCCTGGAGGAGTACAACAACGCCAAGAAGGTCTCGCAGGACGCGCGCACCGCCTACGACAAGTCGATCACCGACTACAAGGCCACGGTGGAGGCGAAGAAGGACACGCTGCCGCCGAGGCCGTCGGACGATTTCACCGACCCGGGTGATTCGCTGATCAAGGCTGCCCGGGACAAGCTGGCCACCGCGCGCACGCAGCGCAACGAGGTCGCGGAGACGGCCCGCACGGCGGTCCGCGCGGCCCGCGACGCGGCCCCGCCCAAGCCCTCGTACTCCGAGCAGTTCGGCGACGGCATGGACTACCTGGAGCTCGCCGAGACCCACCTGGCGGGTGGCGTCCTCAAGGGGACGGCGGGCCTTGCCAACTTCGTCCGCGCGGTCACCCCGTTCGACCCGTACAACCTGACCCACATCTGCGCGGGCTCGTGAACGCCCGGCCGCGCGATGGAAGACGCCCCCGCACCCTTTCGCCGAGGACCGGCCAGAAGCATCACCACCCGTACGACACCTGCTGACCCACCTCACCAAAGCGCTCACCGCCGGGGGCCGGTGTGGCGCGGAACAGCGACCACGATGCCCCAGGCCGCCCTGGCCCTCACCGAAGACCGCCGCCGCTGCACCGGCGAATCCCACCAAGCCCTCCATGCACTCCTCCCGCACACCGACCAGCCGCTCACCATCCCCGCGGCTCGGCACCCGGAGCAGGCACAGCTGGAGGCCGCGGTCTTCCTCGCCTGCTGCAAGATCGGCGGACTCTCTGAACACCCCCTGGGCATCGTCCAGGTACATCCGGAGGAGGAGCAGCTCACCCTCCGGCTCCTCGACGAGCCGTACGTCGTCCACCACTGGGCCGAGTTCCTCCTCCCCGCCTGAACGACGTGGAGAGCGACCACCCCCAGGACTGTGTCGCGGGGGTGGCCGGCCTCCGCTACCGCCGCGAGGGCGGCGGCATCATGCTGCACCGCCCCGGCATGCCAGCCCGAATTTTCCTGACCGGCTTCAACCCGCGCTGGTGGGAGCGGATGGCAGAGCGGCTCACCACTGACTACGGCCTGCTCCAGAGCGAGCAGGACTGGACACCGACGGAACGGGCCGCGTACACCGCAGCCGTGAACGCCCCATTCGAACCGCCGTCGCTCTTCTCGCCCCTGCTGCGACGTATCCGGGCGACCGCCGGCCCCGGCCCGTTCAATGGCACCGACGCCTGGCACTCGGTCGGCGGCTCCTTCCGGCTGGAGACCACCGACGGCCCGCCGTGTCCCGAACTCACCCGGCTCCTCGCCGACGGACCCACCGGGCTGGGCTGGAAGATCGATCACAAGAGCTGTACCTGCCTGTGCGACCACACCCATTCCGGCATGGGCTGCACCATCGACTTCCTCGAACCCACCACGGGTCAGTTCGTGTATTACTCCAACCTCAAGTGGGGCCGCGCCCATAGCGACCGCCGCAGCCAGACCGTCACCGACCTGAATCGACTGGCCTTCGCCTGATCCCGCCAGGCCCGCGCCCGGCGATCAAAGCCACTCACCGGCCGCCGTTTCCAATGGAAACGGTGGCCGCGCCCTTCGCTGCGCGACCCTCAGGCGAGGGCGTCACCGAGCAGCCAGCGCGGGGCGCCGTCCAGATGCTGGTGGAGCAGCCGGGCGCGGGAGTGCACCAGGCCGCTCCGGTAGGCGGGCGGTAGCCGGTCGTAGACGGCGGCCGCCATCGCGGCGGCCTCGCCCGGATCTCCGTCGACCCGCAGGCAGGCGGCGGTGTCCATGGCGATCAGGGCGCGGGTCATCACCGACGGCGAGACCGTCAGGGCCAAGGCGTCGTCCTGTGCCCGGTACGCGGCGCGGGTGTCGCCGAGCAGCGTGTACGCCTGGGAGAGGTGCACCTCGTGTTTCTGGGGCGGGTACCCGAACCAGGTGTCCGCCGCCTCCGGGCCGTCGAGCTGTTCGACCAGGGTGCGGACGTCGTCCACCGCCCGCCGGGCGCCGGGCAGGTCGCCGCCGGCGGCCAGGGCGCGTGCGTTGACGGCGGCCGCCAGTGCGGCCGCCCCGGACGGGCGGGTGCCGGCCTCCCGTCGGGCCTGCGCGGCGATGCGGGCGGCCTGCCCCGGGGCGCCGTAGTTCAGGCCGACCATGGCGTGGCGGCCGAGGACCCAGGCGGTCATCCGCCGGTCCCCGGACTCACGGGCCGCCCGCGCGGCGGTGGCGAACCAGCGGTGCGCGTCGGCCTGGTCGCCGCGGTCGTGCTGGACGATCGCCACCAGGCCGGAGATCCCCGCGGCCGTACGCGCCAGCTCGGTCCGGTCCCGCGCGGGGTGGGGCCGACCCCGGCGACGTCGGTGCTCATCCAGGACGATGTGCTTCACCGTGCCGGTGCGCCGAAGAAGGTGACGCCGCCCAGGGCAACGGCGCAGGCACTGCTGCCGAAACGTCCATGGCGTCCACTGGCGGTGGAGAAGTGGCGGAGTCCAGAGGCGAAGCACATCACGAATGAGTCACTGTGGCGAGAATTATGCCCTCGTTACCCGTTTCTGGGCGAGAACTGCCTGGTCAGGGCGCTACGTTGCTCCTCTCGTACCTTGATCATCGGGTACTCGCAGAAAGACCGAGGAAGTATGGCTACTCGTTTCTCCGCGGCAAGACGCCGTGGAAGAGGGCCCTGGGGGACCACCCACTGGATAGCGGGCGGAGCGGCACTCATCGTGACCGCCACCCTGATCCAGAGCTCGCACCCCGCCGACGCAGCCCCGGCCGCGGCCGCCGGGACCAAGCCCGGCGCGGTGACCGAAGAACTGAATCTCGCGCGGGCCCGGGTGGCCGCGCGGACGGCGGGACACCGCGTGGAGGCGGTCTCGGAGCGGTCCGAGACGTCCACGACGTGGGTGAACCCGAACGGCACGCTCACGACCGAAGTGGCCGCCGGGCCGATCCGCTTCTACGACCAGCAGGCGCGCGGCTGGCGCACCGTCGACGTGACCCTGGGCCACGCCCCGGACGGGTCCGTGGCGTCGAAGGCCCACCCGCAGGGCCTGAAGCTGGCCCCGGGCAGCCTCCCGCGGATGGCCAAGGCCGCGCCCAAGGCCGCGCCCAAGGCCGCGCCGGCCATCGACTACATCAGCACCGACCTCGTCACGCTGGGCGAGGGCGACCAGCAGATCACCCTGAAGTGGAAGGGCGCGCTGCCGTCCCCGAAGCTGGACGGGGCTCGCGCCGAGTACACTGACGCCGTTCCCGGCGGTGACGTCGTCATCGAGGCCACGCGCAGCGGCTTCGAGCAGTTCGTCGAGCTGAAGCAGCGCCCGGCCGACGGGAACTACGCGTACACCCTGCCGCTGGTGGCCAAGGGCCTGAAGGTGGAGCAGCAGGCCGACGGCAGCGTGCAGTTCACCGACCGCAAGAGCAAGAAGACCGCGGTCATGCCGGCGCCGGTGATGTGGGACTCCACGGTCGATCCGGTCTCCGGCGAGCACACCCGCAAGGTGCCCGTGGCGATGAAGGTCTTCCAGGGCCGGGGCACGGTCGACCTCGTCGTCACGCCGGATGCGAAGTTCCTCGCGGACCCGGCCACCAAGTACCCGGTGACCGTGGACCCCTCGACCTCCTCGCTCGGCAACGTTTTCGACAACTACGTCCAGCAGGGCGAGACCGTCGACTGGTCGGCCGACACCGAGCTCGACCTTGGCAACCCCGGGACCAAGAACGCGAACGGTACCTTCCGTACCGCGCGTTCGTTCATCACGTGGAACACGGCGCCGATCGCGGACGCGCTGGTCTCCGACGCCAAGCTGTCCCTGTGGAACTTCCACTCGGGCAACACCGACTGTGTCGCGCAGCCGTGGGAGGTGTGGGACTCGGGCACCCCGAGCACCGCGTCGCGCTGGACGAACCAGCCCGCCATGGGCACCAAGTACGCCACCTCCACCGAGACCCGCGGCAACCCCGGCTGCGGCTCGGCACCGGACGGCTGGATCAACGCCGACGTGACCACCCTCGTCCAGACGTGGGCGTCCGCGAAGGCGCCGCTGTCCAGCATGGGCCTGCGCGCCACGTCGGAGTCGATCGTGGGGCAGTGGAAGCGCGTCAACTCCGCGAACGCCACCTCCAACCCGCCGAAGCTGACGGTGACCTACAACTACCGTCCGCAGACCGGCACCAAGCAGGAGGCCGGTCCTCCGTTCGTGCAGGACAAGACCCCCGCCTGGCGCGTCGAGACGACGACGCCGACGCTGCGGGACACGTTCGCGGACAAGGACGGCGACACGGTCAACGGCACCTTCCAGATCTTCGACGCGGCCACGAACGCCCAGGTCGGGAACAACCTGGTGTCGCCGTTTGTCCCCGCAGGCACCCCTGCGTCGGTCGTCGTCCCGGCAGGCGTGCTCCAGCACGGGCGCACGTACCGCTTCCGCACCTCTCCCTACGACGGGACGCACTACAGCAACAGCTGGTCGCCGTGGTCCAACTGGACCACCTTCACGGTCAGCCCGCTGCCCGACACCCCGCAGGACATCCAGGCCGGGGCCCAGCAGACGCTGACGCCGATCCTGTCCGCGGTCGTCACCACTCCGTCGCAAAGCCGTGTGAACGCCGAGTTCTCGGTGAAGGACTCAGTCGGGAACCCCCTCCCCAGCTTGCCCTTGCCTCCCGTGTCGGTGGAGAGCGGCAACCGGGCCGCTCTGCAGATCCCCGAGGGCAAGCTCGTGGACGGCGGCACCTACCGGTGGTCCGTCCGTGCCTGCACCGGTGTCGGGTGCTCGCCCTGGTCGGCCGAGCAGAACCTGACGGTTCGGGTCCAGCCCCTGCCCCCGATGCCCGCAAGCCAGTCCCTGGTCATAGGCGACGCCGCCTTCGCGGGTGTGTCGGCCGCCACCGACTGTGACGCGCCGGGCTGTGCCACGCCGCCGAACGGCCGGCTCCGGGTCGGCACGGCCGACGGGCACCTGTGGGCCACCCATCTGAAGGCAGACCTCGGGGCCCTCCCGAAGGGGGCGCGGGTCACCTCCGCCAAGCTGTCGCTGACCAGGTCCGACTGCACCACGTCGTGCGTGGTGCAGCAGCCGGACGTGTACGAGCTGTCGACTCCATGGACCCCCGCGCAGAGCGGCAAAGACCTTCTCACCGCCGCCGGCAATGAGACCTACGTGTCCGGCACCGCGCTGACCGAGATCGACTTCGGCCAGCTGGTGCAGTCCTGGATCGACCGCGGCGGGAACGAGGGCATGGCGCTCACCGTCCCCGGGGCGGCAGCCGGAGCGGAGTACCACTCGGGCGCGGCCTCGGACGCCTCCCAGCGTCCCAGGCTGACGATCGACTACCTGCCGCCGACGGCCCCCGGCGCGGTCGCCGACGTCGTCGCCGCAGCCGGTGATACCGGCCTGCTCGCCACGTGGAACGCACCCCTGGACGGCGGCGCGAACAGCGACGTCACGTATGTGGTGAAGGCCGAGAAAGGCGACGGCACGGTGGCTGGCACCTGGGAGGGCACAGCGCTTCGCGCCGTCTTCACCGGGCTCGACAACGCGGTCTCCTACCGGGTCGCGGTGACGCCGAAGAACGGCGTCGGCAACGGCCCGGTGTCACGGTCCGCACTGGTTCAGGGCGCCGCCGTGGCAGGGGGAGCCGCGCGCTACAACGACTACATCCAGGCGTACCTCAGCGCCCGCAACAAGGTCGTCACGGGGGTCAGCCCCACCACAGCCGACGCTGCCGCCGAATCCCCGTACGGGGCGGTCTTCAGCGAGGTCCTCGACACGCAGGAAGCCGCCATCGTGGCCGGCGCCGAGACCCTGGCGACCAAGGGCCAGTCGTACGTGGGCGCCTCTTCGGCCCTGGTGGACACCATGGCCGCCAACGGTGCCAACGGCCGCGTCCTGGTCCGGACCACTGTCGTGCAGACGGTGACCCTGCGGGTCGATGGCGTCGACCAGGTCTCGGAGGACCGGTACTCCAAGCGGTTCGTCTTCGCCGTCTCAGGCGGGGCCGTGAAGCTGGAGGCCGAGTCCGACGACGCCGAGGCCGGACAGACCCTGTCCGCAACGGCCTCGGCGGGAGCCCAGGTGGTCGCCGTACCGGCCGACAGCACGGGCGCACCGGCCGATGACGCCGGATCCATCGTTCTCGGCGAGGACGGCTTTCCCACGTCGGAGGCACCCGCGGAAGGCATCCGCACGGCCGCGTACGTCAACGGTTCGGGCACCGCCAGCTGGGCCTACAACAACGCCGGCAGGATCCGGAAGGAGTACGGCAGCAACGACTGCACCAACTTCGTGTCGAAGGCCATGTACTACGGCGGCGGCATGAAGATGCGCACCGGTTGGTACACCAAGGACAGTGTCTGGTGGCGGAACCCGACCTTCAGCTGGGTCCCGAAGAACAGCTACACCTGGGCGGCGGCCGACAACCTGCGCAAGCACTTCGACTACCGCCAGAAGTACTACATCAACCAGACCTACAACCTCCGCGCGGGAGACATCCTGCTCTTCAAGTGGCGAGGCGCGGCGCGGTACGACCACGCGGCGGTCGTGACCGGCAACAACCAGGGCGCCGTCAGGATCGCCCAACACGGTTACAGTGCCCATGACACGCTCAGCTCTGTCATCGTCAGGAACCGGTCGAAGGGCACGCCCATCAGCAGCATCATCGCTATCCGGCCTGTGGGCGCGTAGTGAGGCCGGTACCGGCCCTGCGGGCCCTCATCGCCTCCGCGCTGGCCTTCGGCGTACTGACCGGCTGCTCGGACTCGGACTATGACGCCGACGACGTGCGGTACGCCACCGGCTACGGCTCCCACGAACCGCTGGCGGTGGTCGGGTACCCGACCACCGGATCGCTGGGGATCACCCAAGAGGTGGTGTGGCAGATCGCCGACGGGAACGCCGGCGAACTGACCGACCTCGCAGCCGACAAGGACGTCAGTTCTCCCGAGAAGACCGCCGAGAACTGGATCACGGCGTTCGGCAAGGGCGCCCGCGGGAAGGTGACCGCGGAGTTCTACGACGAGGGATCGGTCCGGCAGGCGGTCGTGCTCTACTTCCACGACACCGGTCAGATCAAGCAGATCCAGGTCCGGGTCACGAACGGCGGGAACAAGGACAAGTGGCGCGTCGTCATGGCCGAGCCGGACCCCAAGGAAGCCGTCGCCGTGCTTCCTTGGGTACCGAAGAAGCCCGGCGAGCTCGGTTCGAAGACTCCGCAATGAGCTGACCGGTCCCCGCACGCTGAGAGGGGCGTCGCCCGCGTGGGAAACCACGGGGGCGGCGCCCTTCGCGCTGCCGGCCCGGCCGGGCCGGTCGTCTCCTACGGATGGTCGGATCCGCGCCATGAGGTATTCGCCGTCCTCAACGAGCGGTCCTCGGGCCAAGGGGCCAAACCGCCTGCCAGACCGTCTCCGGGCCGTGGCCACCGACCGGGGCCTGCCCGGGTGGGTGCGCGAAGTGCCGGCGGACCTTCCCGCCCAGCCTCCCCCGCGTCACCAGCGGTACCCGGGTGCCCGCCGGGGCCTCAAAACCGTGGAAGCAGTAGAAGCACACCAGCTGACCCGTGCCGCCGTACCCGAGGCGCTTCCAGCGCTCCGGTGGCCCCTCGGCGATGTGTACCTCCCGACGGCTCTCCAGATCGAACCCGAACAAGTAAGTCGTCCTGCACGCTCCGCCCCTCCCCTTCGGCTGCCCCCAGGGTTGCTGCCGTCGCCGGAGCCGGTGGAAACACGCCGCCCCGCAAGACGTGCCACACCGGCCGGAGTCCTCCGCGCGCTCCTCCGCTAGATGAATGAGTCCGATGCCTTCAGTGGTCATAGGCGATCAGGGAGCGTTTGGCTGCGGCGCCGGTGGTCCAGTTGTGCCAGATGCCGGCGGCTAGGGCGAGGAGTCGTTGTCCGGTGCGGGCGAAGACGCCGGACGGGGTTCTGCCGCCGTGCTGTTCGAGGCTGAGCTGGCCTTTGAGGGTGTCGATGACGGCCTCGATCCACTGGCGGACCCGGGCGGTCTTCCCGTGTCGGGCCGGCTCGTCCTTGCGGTCCGGTCGCACGAGGTGGGCGCCGAGGCGCTCGCTGACGAAGGTCTCGAACTCCTTCCCGGCGAAGCCCTTGTCGGCGAAGATCACCTGGCCTTGGCGGATGAGGTGGTGGTCGCGTTGCAGCAGCGCGGCCATCACCTCCCGCTCGCCGATCTTGGGGTTGGCCAGGCACCAGGTGACGGGCATGCCCTCGGCGGTGGTGACCAGGTAGAGGCGAAAGCCCCAGAAGAAGCGGGAGTGACTGCGGCAGTAGCCGTAGCCGCAGTGCCCTGCCAGGTCGGAGCGTTTGACGGTCTCGCGGGAGGCCGCGCAGGGCAGCGGGGTGGAGTCGATCAGTCGCAGGTCATCGTTCCAGGTGGGCACCTGCCGGGCCAGCGCTTCGATCACGCGGCTGATCAGGGGACCTGCGGCGTTCAGGCGCTTGTTGTAGGCGGATTGCTGGGGCAGGTAGCGGAAGAGGTGGCCCAGTCGTGCGTGGGCGAAGCGGATCCAGTGCCGGGCTGAGGGAAAGCCGAGTAGGACCTGGGCGACGGCCAGGCACAACAGTTCGGCGTCCGTCAGTTTCGGGGGTCGCCCGATCCGGCGGCAAGGCGCCACGTGGTCGTCGATGAACACGTACAGTGCCGCCAGAAGGGCGTCCAGGTTTGTCTTCACACACTGACCAACGGGCGCCCTTCGCCATGGTCGCGACCAGCACGGACATCGGACTCATTCATCTAGCGGGCGTAGCCGGGCAGCGCGACAAGGAACATCGGCTCCACGGCCCGGTTCAGGCCCCCTCCACCGTGCCCTTCAGGCGCGGGGTGTAGGAGGGCAGGTCCTCGACGGTGACGTCGAGGGCGTTGAACGCGGCGGTCACCGTCCTCGACAGGAAGTCCTTGCCCCGGTCCACACGTACCTTCTCCGGGAGCCCGCCCTGCGGCCCGAACGGCTCCTCGCGCACCACCGCGGCGCGCAGCGCGGCCAGGACCGACTCCCGCGACAGATGCCCCGGGGTGACAGCCACACCCATGATCGTGTTCGACGCACAGTCCCCAAACCAGGTGACCCACGGCCTGCGCGCGGCCCTCGACATCGACCAGGACCGGGGCCTGAACGTGATCGGCCTCCCAGACCTGGTTCCGCCAGCCCTGCGGCCGGGCCAGAACACATCATGCTTGCGGGCTGCGCGCTCACCACCGGCAAGCCCCGCCCGCTCCCCCGGCGTCAGATCACGCCGGATCCCGCGGCCCGGTGGTCGTTCACCCACCGCCGCCGCCCCGGCCCGGAGACATTGACCAGCAGGCGGCGGAACTGCGCCCAGGCGTCCGCCGGTGCGAGCCGGGCCACCAGGTCCCGCACGTACTGCCGCCGTGTCAGTCCACGGGATCGGGAGGCCGTCAGGCCGCGACGAGTTCGTCCGCGAGGAACTCCTCCACGAACTTCCGTGCCCGGCGGTCGAAATCGGTGTACTGCGCCTCCCGCTCGGCGCCGGCGACCGCTTCGCCGACCAGCAGGTTGCCCTCGGCGTCGATGCGCTGCGGTCGCTCCTCCGCGTCCAGGAGCAGGCCTACGGTGGAGCGGGAGAAGCCGCAGTAGTAGGCGATGCCGTCGCTCAGGTTGGCCTCGAGGACGGACTGCATCGACTCCGCGATGGGGTCGTCGCCGGTGGCGCCGGCCAGGGCCAGCCACAGCATGCGCTTGCCCGCCAGGCGGGGCTTGCTGCGGCCGTAGGCGAACCCGTAGTTCCATACGCGGTCGATCCATCCCTTGAGGACGGCGGGCACGCTCTGCCAGTACACCGGGAAGACGGCGACGACGACATCGGCGTCGAGGATCCGCCGCATGTGGGCGTGCGTCTCGTCCGAGTACGGCTTCTCCCGGTTGCCCCAGTCCGGCTGGTCCTCCACGTTCATCCGCGGGTCGAACCCCTCGGCGTGCAGGTCGAGCAGGTCGATGCGGTATCCGGCGGCCTCGAACTGGGCAGCCGCGCGGCGGGCGGTGTGGGCGGTGAGGGAATCGCTGCGGTGGTGCGCGACGACCACGAGGGCTGTCCTGGTGTCACTGCTGTGCTGCGGCACGGTGTCTCCCGAGGGCTCGATCTGTGCAGTGAGTCCAGTACAACCGCGGCACCGTAGATGATCCATGGGAGAAACTCTCCAGGACATAGGAGATCGTCTACGATTGCGGCGTGGATCCTCTGAGTTCACTGCTGAGCGGCATCCGGGCCGAGGGCTCTGTCGTCAGCCATGCCGTCCTGACGGCGCCCTGGAGCATCACCTTCGCCGACGATGCTCCGCTCACCATGGTCAGCGTGCTGCGCGGGGGCGGCAC
Organism: Streptomyces sp. NPDC060232; assembly: GCF_042726555.1. Classification (NCBI taxonomy): domain Bacteria; kingdom Bacillati; phylum Actinomycetota; class Actinomycetes; order Kitasatosporales; family Streptomycetaceae; genus Streptomyces; species Streptomyces sp. NPDC060232. The sequence goes on from NZ_JBHXAG010000022.1 coordinate 31,278, forward strand.
GCTGCTGCTGTCCGACGGCACCGAGCGGGCGATCGGCGCGGGCGACACGGCCATCGTCCGGGGCCCCGCACGGTTCCGCCTCGCGGACGAGCCTGTCACTGTCCACCGCCCCCACACCGCGTACGAGATCAACTGCTTCACCGCGGACGCCGCGTGCACCGGCCAGGAACTCGACGGCATCCACTGGGGCACCGGCCCGGAGGGAGCGACCGCGCTGATCGTGGGCGCCTACCGCGCCTCGGGGCACCGCCACGAACGGCTCCTGCGCGCCCTGCCGCCCGTCCTGGTCATCGCCGAGGACGCCGAGGTCTGTGCCTGGCTGGAGAACTCCGCCGCCGACGCCGCCCGGCTCTCCGCCGGTTCGCAGGCGCTGATGGACCGGCTCCTCGACTGGGCTCTGGTCTGCACGCTGCGCACCTGGTTCGACCGGGCGGGCGCCGACGCGCCCGGCTGGTACCGCGGCCTCGCCGACCCGGTCCTCGCCCCCGCCCTGCACGCCTTCCACGGGCGGCCCGCCGAGAGCTGGACGGTCGCGTCGCTGGCCGCTCAAGCCGGCGTCTCCCGGGCACTGTTCGCCCGGCGCTTCACCGATCTGATGGGCCGTCCGCCCCTCACCTACCTCACCGAGTGCCGCATGGACGACGCCGAGGCACTCCTGGCCGACACCGACCTCAGCATCGCCCAGATCGCCAAGACCGTCGGCTACGCCGACGCCTTCGGCTTCAGCACCGCCTTCAAACGCCACAAGGGCCTCAGCCCCAGCACGTTCCGCACCACGGCGGCGTGAGTCACGGCACGCGGCCGCATAGACACGGGCCCCGCGCTCCGGACCTCAACACGACTACGGCTTTCTTCCGGTGTCCGCGACGACGGTCAATCGGTAGGCAAGTCGGTGGCATGCCTGTGCGAGTTCGGGCGGGTGGAGGTCGGTGAGTTCGGTATCGAAGGTGGCGAGGATCCCGGCGATGCCGGCCCAGGACCAGGCGCCGAGGGTGAGCCGGCAGTGCTCGGTGTCGAGGTGTTCAACGACCGAGCCGCTTGGTGCCCAGCGGGCGACGACGCCGGCCGGCAAGTTGAGCCGGGCACTGCCGGTGCACTCCCAGGCGGCGGGGGCATCGCCGCGCTCGTGACTGCTCATGACGAAGTGAGCGAGGTCGTCATAGGGGAGCTGGCGAGGACTGAAGCGGTGTGTCGTGGGACGGGTGCGGAGCCGGTCGACACGGTGCACTCGCCACTGGTGGTCTCCAAGGTCGTAGGCGACCAGGTACCACCGGCCGGCCCAGACGACCAGATGGTGGGGCTCGATGCGGCGGGCGGGCAGGAAGTCGTCGTCGCCGGCTTCGAGGCGTGAGCCGTCGGCGCGCAGCGTCTCGGTCATGAGTACGTGGCGGTGGCGCACCGCAGCCCCCACGGCGGTGAGCACGGTCGAGCCGATGGGGGGCGCAGGGAACTCCCAGTAGTTCTGCAACTTGGTCAGGCGTAGGGATTCCATCGATTCCCGCAGCGCAGCGGGCATGGCCTGTTCCAGGGTGACCAGCGCCCGCGCCGCGTCGTCTCTCAGGCCGAACACCGTTCCTGGCGCGGTTTGCAGGGCCACCGCGACCGCAAGGGCCTGATCGTGGTCGAACACCAGCGGAGGGAGGGTGTGCCCTGCCCCGAGCTGGTAACCGCCATCGGGCCCGTGGACGGTGGTGATCAGATATCCGAGCTGGCGCAGGGTCTCGATGTCACGGCGGACGGTGCGCTCACTGACCCCAAGCGCGGTGGCGAGTTCGCGCAGTGGCCACAGACGGCGCGATCCGAACAGGGACAGTAGACGCAATGCCCGTCGTGAGGTGCTCGCCATCGTCCCATCATGCCCGGTGGTGGCCACTCGGTGTCCACTACCGGTGTCACTGTTGAGTTCCTGTGCGGGCAAGCAGTGGTGGAAGAGGACGGTCAGGTATGCGTGTTGTCGTGGTCGGTGGCGGGATCGGTGGACTCGCACTGGGGGCGGGGTTGCGCCGCAGGGGGTTCGAGGTGGCGGTGTTCGACCGCGACACCGACGTGGCGGCGACAGGCGGTTACCACATCACCCTGGACGAGCGGGCCCAGTCGGCGCTGAGGGAGCTGGTGGCGCCGCAGATCATGCAGCGGCTGCTGGCGTCGGCCTCGGCGCTGCGGCTGCGCGACCGCGACGCGTTCTGGGATCGTCGCGGCCGGCTCCTCGGCCGCGGGCCGGATCTCAGCGGCGATTCCGGCATCGATGTCGATCGCATCACCTTGCGCACGCTGCTGGCCGAGGAGGTCGGCGATGACCTGCATCTGGGACGGACGGTGTCCGACGTCGAGGGCGACGACGGCGCACCCCGCGTACGGTTCACCGACGCCGCACCTGTCTCGGCGGATCTGGTGGTGGGCGCGGACGGCACCCACTCCTTGGTTGCCCAACACCTGGCGGGAGGCCGGACCAACAGGCCGGCAGGGATCATAGGGTTCTCCGGCCGTACCCTCCGCACTGACCTGAGTCCCGGTGAACGGCAACGGCTCGGACCACGATCAGGGCTGGCGATCGGCCCATGGGGCGCAGCGCTGTATGTCGGCTTCCTCGACCCAGTCGGCAACGCGGTACTCGACGCCCCCAAGCTGCGGATGTCCGTCACCACCGGTCCCACCTACATCTGGGGCGCCATGTTCCCCGAGTCCCGCGCGACCGACTCCCTGCGCGAATTGCGCGATGTCGAGTTGCGGGCCGCGCTGCTCGGACGGTTCCGGCAGCAGGGCTGGGCCGAGCACACGCTTGAAGTCATCGCCCGCGCCGACCCGCACAGCGTGGCCGCGTACCGCTTCAATGCCGCCTCGACCCGTGCCACCGAGCTCGCGCCATGGCCTGCGGGCCGTATCACCGCGCTTGGCGACGCCGTCCACGCGACACCGCCCACCGCCGGAATGGGGGCCGGCGCGGCCATACGCGATGCTGCCGCCCTGCTTTCGCACCTGGGCCGCGTCACTGACGGCGATACGACGACGGCCGAGGCCGTGAACCAATTCGAGGCAGGCATGCGCCGGCGCGGCAGCGAAATCCTCACCCTTGCCATGAGAACGGTCCGTTTGATCCTGGCCACCGACACCACGCTCGGCGCCGCCGCTACCACCGTGATCACCCCGTTCCTGGCCGCTGCCGCCCGGCTGCGTCATCGGTGATCAATATTGGCGTACGCCGCGCGGCTCAGTCCTCGCGTCCGCCGTCATCGTCGTCCAGCTCTACCGCGTCCGGGTCACGCAGAGGCCGCAGCCCCTCACGCGGGACGGACGCGGTGAAGCTGTACCGGCCGAGCACGTTCAGATTCCGATGCTCGACGAGTGCGAGGGCATCCCGCTAACGCACCCCACCGGAGCATCCCGCAGGCGCGGGGGCGACACTTTCTGAGCTGGGATTCTATCGCCCCAGGTAGCCGTTTTCATTCAGTTGCTTCTGAGGTGCGGGCGGAACGGTCCAGCCCGTCGAAGACACCGGCACTGGCTCGCTGCCGTTCTCCGGCATCACCCCCGCTGACCCCTCATGCCCCGTACCCAGGCCCCTCAGCATCCGGTCCGCCACACCCCACCCCTCCCCGTCGCGTGGCCTGCACCGGCCGGATCGGTGCCGGCCCTGCCAGTTCCAGCATGCGGGCGGTACCCGTCCGGCCGCAGGCCGGGGCCTGGGGAAGGCGCACCCCCGAGGAGTGACTCTGTGAGCCCGGTGTCGGCCGCTCCACCCTCCACCGGACGCTGGCCGCGTACGACGAAGCCGTCGCCACCCGAGAGAGCCCGTAACCGAAGCCGACCAACCGACCTCTACTGACTTCGGCTTGTCAGGGTGAACCTCGGCGAAGTGCCTGGTGGGCTTGAAGTGGTGGCTGTATGGACGACCGTGGCAACGGGGTCGCTCGGCCACCCGTCCTGCCGATGTCCGGCAACCGGACCGGCTCATGGGTGCCGCCGGCAGCCCGTGTCGCCGCCGCGGAGCCCCACATACCGTTGCCCCGTACGTGAGCTGGGCATACGGGGGCAGGGGACATGGTGGACGAGACGGTAGGTGCAGGCGCCAGGCACCGTACGGAAATCTTCGTGTGGCTGGGTCTCGCGCTACTCCTGGGCGCACTGTCGGCACTGGTACTGACTCCCCAGGCCCAGCATCTGCGCTCGCTCCGCGACGGTGTGCGCGCCGACGCCACGATGCATACCCGCGGCACGTGCGTGCTGGGACGGTGCGAGGTCGCCTTCGAGGCACAGGGCCGCACCGTCGTGGCGGCCTTGCCGCCGGGCAGTGGTGGCAGCAGACACCCCGTGGGCGCGCACGTCACCGTCCGGTACCGGGCGGACGATCCGCAGGTAGTCGCCGACGCGGCCGACGTGGAGGGCGGTGGGGCGACCTTGCTGGCCGCCTCGACTGGCGCGGGCGCCGTATTGTTCCTGCTGCTGCCGGTCATGAAGACGGTGGCCCGAGCACGGCGGCGGCGCGCGGCGTCCAGCGCCGTTGGATGACGTGCCCGCCCCACATGCCGATCACCGTGCTACTGACTTCGACTCGTCAAGGTGATGCCGGGGCGTCGAGCGTCAGGCCGGTGCCTGCTATGAAGCCGTCGAGGGTGTCGGGCCGGTATTGAAGCCGTTTAAGACGGTTGCGGACGAGGGTTTCGAGTCGGTCGAGGGCCATGACGGCGAGGTTGGCCAGGCTGCGCTTGACGTGCGCCCAGACGCCTTCGACTGGGTTCAGGTCGGGCGCGTAGGCGGGCAGCAGGAACACTGTCAGCCACGTCCGCTCGGCGACGAGGTCCCCATCTTGCGCGAGACATGGGTGTTCAGCCGGTCCCAGATCAGCACGATCGGCGCCTTGACCAGCTGATGGACGCCGTCGACCAGCACGATGAAGTCCCGCCCGTCCATGCTGCGGCGCTTGCCCTTGCCTGGGGTGGGTCCGCAGCCGGTGGCACAGCCGGGTCCGGGAGCCGGGCCGCATGGCGATCAGGCCGGCCACCGACAGCCGTCCCGAGCGGCGCCCGCTCACCGTCACGACCGGGGTGCGGCCTCGCCTGCCCCAGGTCCGTCCCCGGGGCGGCCGACGGGTGAAGCCCGCTTCGTCCTCGAAGCAGACGTAGCCCCCGCAGGCCGCCCGGGCCCTTTTACCTCCGCCCAGGTCGCCTCCTTCCATGCATGACGGCCTGCTCGTCACGCTCGGCGACACGCCGCGCGGGAACCTGCGGGCTGAAGCCGAGCCGGTGCATCAACCGGGTGGCACCCGAGACGCTGTAGGAGACGTGGAACTTCCGGCCGATCAGCGTGGCCACCCTCGACGCGGTCCACACCTGGTCCTCCACCCAGCCGTGCGCCGCCGGACCTTCCTCCAGGAACCTTGTCAGCTTCTCGAGGCAGTACGGCGACAGCCGGCACCGCGAACCACTCGGTCCACACGAGACCAGTGCCGCAGCCCCGCCGTCGCGCCAGAGTCGGTGCCATTGGTAGGCCGACTTCAGGCTTACCCGCAGGCGCCGGGCGACCTCCGACGGCTTGGCCTTCTGCTCGAACAGCCCGACCGCCTGTATCCGTACCGATTCACGGCGCTGACGCCCTGCAGGGGTCAGCCCGCCCCCATCCGCATACCTCACACACCACGGGATACAGCCACAGCTCCAAGCCCAGCAGGCACTTCACCAAGATTCACCCCGACGAGCCGAAGTCAGTAACGGCTTCGGGCCACGCACAGATGCCTCACTCGGGGTCGCGCTAACGGGCGATGATCACGACGGAGGTACGCCCCGTGGCCCTTTCGTCTGCTGCGGGATTTCGCGGGGCGCGTGGGGTCGATGAGGCGTGTCTTCAATTGAAGACACCTGGGTCGATACTGCGCCCGCGAAGGGGAGGGCGTCGGCCGCCGGGCGGCGTTCGCTCGGTGGATCGTGTGTGGCTGGGGCCGGTGGTTCCGGGGGCCTTCGCCGGCCAATACAGTTGCCTTTCCCCTCCACTCAAGGTCAACGGCGCTTGACGTGTTTGGCCCGGATGGCGGGCCGAAGTGTCCCGAGCGGGGGTGATGGGTGCGGCGCTGGCCGACCCACCACCGGATGGGGTGGCGGCAGCGGCCTGTTAATAGGAGGGGCTCAGGTCTGAGCTGGTGTTGGGGAACGGCTGGTGCAGCCACATCTGCCTCACCCCATCCTTCGTGGGAACGGCTACCGGGCGGAAGTCCTGCGCCGGGATGCCCACGCGGTTATGACGAACGGCTCCCTGGTAGACGCCCTCTGACAGGCCTAGCGCGTAGTTGCTCTTTCCCTCACGCATCACCATCCGCAACACGTCAGCATCAAGCAGGCGGCAGGCGTCGTTGAGATCGGTGCCCATCCAGGCGTCGTGCTTGCCCACGACCACCCTGCCCGAGGCCAGGACCAGTTTCAGACGCAGGCGGGCAGCGCCCGAGGCGAGCCGGTTGACCGCGTTCAGTTGCGCGGGCATGTCACTGAGCAGGGTGCGCAGGAGGGTGGCCACGGGGAATGCCGCATCGATGAGCTCGATGACGCTGTCGCCCCGGTCTGCTTGCAGCCGCGCTGCGGGGGTGATGCCAGCGGTCCTGGCGACGCTGTCCAGGAGGCTGGTGAGCATGCGGCGCTTGTACGCCTGCTCAACATCGTCTCGCCTGTGGAAGCCTTCCAGCTCAAGAAGGAGGATGCTCCGAAGCGCACCGGCCGTCGGCGAGTGAGACGACGACACAGCCTGCGGAGGCAGTGGTTCAATGCCGGTGTCCGTCAGATCGGCCTGCGCGGCCTCGTCCCACAGAGTGTGAAGCCGCTTCACCTCGGCTGCCGCATCAGCGCCGGGTGTCCGGCTCGCGAGTTCGACCACCAACATCTGCACGAGCCCCCATGTGGGCAGCCGGGGCTTGGTGAAAGCGTCGTGGATGCGGCTGGAGCTCACCACCGCGGTACCGAGCGCACGGGCCAGCTCCCGCACCGAGGGCCATCCCGCCCGGCGATGAACCGAGTGGAGTTCATCGCTCAGCCTTTTGCGTGGCCCGGGCGGAAACGTCGGAGCCGTGAGCCGAGCCATGCATCTTCCCCCGCAGAGTGTCCAGAAGCGTCCAACGACGTCCGACGGGCAACGTACCGCGTCCGAACTCGTAAATCTCTGCCTTAAGTTGTCAGGGGGCGTCAGACCACGTCAGCGGGCCTGAGGCCGGGGCGAACCTGGGTGAGACCGATTGGAATCGCACCGGGAGGCACCATGATCGACGCGGCACTCGCCCTCGTAGCCCAGGGCCTGCTCACCGAACTCCCCGCCAGCCTGATCACGGCCGCATGCACCGCGTTCGCCGTCTGGGGAGTACGCAAATGGGACACACAGCGCAACAAGTAGACGGATCACCGGACCATCTACGCGGGCCGGTCGGGACATCGGCGGCCCATCGCCGTCGTGGTCACCACCGCAAGCCGGTGCACGTCCGGGCAGCGGGCGCCGGCCCTCCAACCGCAGCCCGTATGGGGCCGGGCGCCAGGGGACAGGCGTGGCCGGGGCGAGTGGGACTGCAGCGAGGCCCTGCGGACCGGGACCGCGTGCACGCTGAGTGGGGCGCACCTTCTGTGGCTGGCGTCCAGGCCGGGAATGACAGCGCCCCCGACACGACGGACGTGCCGGGCGCGGAGCCCGTGTGTGACTACGACGGCCACTGTGGCAGGCGGAGCGGACAGTGTCGCGGGCTCAGTCCTCGGGTTCGAGGAAGCGCGCGGGGATGCGGGCGGTGAGCCGCTTGTCGATGGCCTCGGCGTGGTTCTCGACGGCGTCGGCGTCCTGGGCCGCGGGGAGCCCGTTCCCTTCGGGTCAGTGAGCTGGTCGAGGGCGGACTGGGGGATGGCCACTGTCAGGCTTATGCCGGTAGCGCTGCGGAAGTGCGCGACGCGTGGGCGGTGGGCATCGAGCACACGGTGCAGCTGCAGGTCCTCGCCGGAGGCGCCGACGACGGAGCCTTCAGGCGTCGAGGCGTTGCTATCGCAGCTGGCTCCGGTGGTAGGCGGCCATCTCCACCTCGTGCCCGGGGTCGCGGTACCTGAAGGACCGCCAGCGCGCCGTATTGAAGTCGGGGTGCTGCCGCCACGGCAGTGTGGGCATCCACAGATCGGTCAAGTTCCGGTCCTTGAGGTCGAGGACCTCGCGGGAGCCGTCGTCGTAGCCGAACGCCTTGCGCAGCCGCGTGAGCGGGCGGTCGAGCGAGATCCACAGGCACCTCGCCATCTGGTGCTCGGTACTCCCGAAGGGGCGGCGCTGTTGGACCTCTTCGACGCGGGCGCGCAAGAACGCCGCCAGGGCATCGACATCGGCGGAAATGGCCCTGTTCTCGTGTAACTACGGCGAACGGACATGTAGCGCAGGGTGATGCCCGGCCAGCCGTGCAGAGGCGTATCCGGTGACGCTTGCTCCCCCTGCGTACCGGCGAAACTGGGCTGCTGGCCGCCTTGGGTGCGCCCTCATATCGAAGAGGGGCCCCAGCTCACTCGTAGTGGTCTTCCATATGCGACGGGGTGTTGACGCGCGGGTACCTCGATCAGGTGGGAAATCTGCCGGGTTGCCGGAAAGTCGCCTGCTTTCCTGATCAGTTCTGCCGTCCACAGAGGAATGAGGACCCACCCATGAAGCGACTCGCTGTCTACGTCGCTGCGACGGTCTCGGCTATCGCTCTTGCTGCCGGGCCGACCGCAGCAGCGGATCCCTCCCCGGGGAAGCACGGAAAAGCAGCCCGGCACCACGCACCCGCGAAGCCGGCGAGCGAGTCGGTTCGGCTGGCCCGTTCCATCCTGAACACGAAGGGCATCACCTACGCCAAGGCGCACGTGGGCGGTACCGACAAGGCGTCCCTCCCGCGGCAGAATCTGGCTGATGTCGCCAACGGGCGCCTGGCCAAGACCAGCCCGTGGGGCCACAAGAAGGGTGCGCGGGTCGCGCTCGATACGCGGATGCTCAACGGTGTTCTGAAGCTCAACACCCAGCGCCACTACAAGTTCGAGATCTCCGAGCTCGTCGGCGGAGAGCACAGTCGTACATCCAAGCACTAGCACCTCCACCCCCATGCTGCTGGCCCGTTCCCGGCACGCCTCTGTCCGCTCCCTGGAGCAGTACGCCCGCCCCCGCGTTGACGTGGTCGCCCGGCACGTCGCCGAGCGCGACCCGGCAGCCCGCCGTAGGAGCTGAGTTGTGACCCTCCGGGCCTGCGGCACGTTTCCTACGTATTCCGGCTGCCCTCCTGCCTGTCCAGCGAAGTGCGTGATCTTGCCCGGCGGCACCCCCTCCAGCCACATCCCCGTCCGCCCCAGCAACTCCAGACCATCCAGGTACTTCAGGTGCTCGCGCAGATGCGAGATGGTCGGGGACTTCGCCGGCCGCTTCAGCTCGTCAAAACGGCTCCGTGCCCCAGCAGGTACCCGCAGCAGTCCCAGCAGCCGGGCCTTCTCGACCTCGTCCATCCGCGACACGATCGCCGCGAAGAACTCCTCGTTCACCTCGGTACGAATCGCTGAGGTCATCTCGTCCAGGGTGGTGTAGCCGGGCAGTTCCAGCCTCGCCTTGACCAGCTTCGCCAGCGCTACATTGATCAGGTCCGCCGGGTTGTCCTTGGTCTGCACCGCCCCGTAGAGCGCCGCCGCGGCGACCTGGCGGCTCTTTTCAGGGTCGTAGACCACGCCGAGCCGCTCCCGTACGAAATCCCGCTGCCGCGCGGCCGTACGCGTCGAATCATGCCGCGGCTCCACCTCGTCGCCCAGCTCCAGCAGGCCACGCACATGCTCGACCACCAGTTTCGGCACCTCATCCAGGTCCGGAAAACGGCTGCCCTCCAGGTAGGTGTCCATGTGGGTGCCGTCCGCGGCGACCGCGGAGCCGTCGCCCCAGGCCTGTCAAGTCCCGATATTCAGGGGCATGCGAGGTTGATTGAGCAGGGGCTTACTTGAAGCACGGGTCACGGCAACCGGGCTGAACTGTCCGGAAAGGGCCTGGCTGCGTGATTAACCAAGAAGGGGAGCGCATGCTCCCATGGCAATCTCTGATCGCACCATAGGCGAACAGAGAGAAATAAATCGGAGGAAATATAATGGCTGCAGAAGTTAGGTTCGTGAGGCTCGAATGTCTGGAAACAGAGGACTTTGGAAACGATGAGGCGTATCTGCATTACAACGGTAATTTCCTAGCTGGCATCCAGGACATATCAAATGGACAGAAGTGGCAACTCGACCTCGTCAAACCTATCGACGGCTCGGCTGTGGTGTCCCTCTTCGACGAAGACGACATCGATGAGGATGACCACCTTGGCTCCATCCTGATCGAAGAGTCGGAATTGAATCAGGGGCTGCGCTTTCAGTCATTCGCCGGGGATGAGGCCAACTACATACTCTTCTACCGAGTGAACCCCCTCCCCCCGCAGGACTGATCACTTCCAAGTGGTTTTCCCGCGGCTTGGGCGGTGCTGGGCCGCGCCTGGCCGAAGAGCCACAGCGCGGCCAGCGACCGTCCACGCTCGGCTGGCCGCCGCCAGGGGCGCTTTCTCACAACTCGCCCAGCAAGGGGGAAAGAGACGGGGTGGTCACACCGGGCCTCAGACATCCCGGAGCTACTGAGACAGGCCGGGATGGAGAACGCGGAAGACTTCGACTTCACGCCCAGCGAGTTCGTGGAGTGGCGTGGTGGCGAGCCGGAGACATGGGCGGAGTAGCCGCCCTAACCGTGCCCTGACGCAGCGAGGGCCCCACCGGAAGCTTCCGTTCTAGTGGTCGTTGCAACACCCCAGCTCAAGGGGTGCGATGGACTTCGAGATCCGGACGGACCGGCGACCGCAGGGGCCCAGGAAGCTGATCCGCGAGCGGGAGCAATACTTCCGCCTTGTGGATCAAGGAGTCAGCTTCCCGGAAGCGGCCCGCCTCGTCGGGATCAACCCGCGGACGGGCAAGCGGTGGCGTAACGGCCGGAATGCCTCCGGCAGTAAAAAGGCGGTGCCGCCGGTCGATCCGGCGGCACCGCACCGTGAGCTGGTCATCGTGCCTCCAGCTCCGCCGGAGCCGGAAGCACCTGACCGGTACCTGCGCGAGTCCGACCGCATCCACATCGCCGACCGGCTGCGGGAGAAGGCCACGATCCGGCAGATAGCCGCCGAGCTGGGCCGCAGCCCGTCAACCGTCAGCCGCGAGATACGCCGCAACGGCGCCCTGTGGTCGAACGGCCAGTGGACCTACCGGCCGCATGCCGCCCACCGCCGGGCCGAGCAGCGCAGGCGCCGGCCGAAGCCCGGCAAGATCGGCCAGAACCCCGAGTTGCGTGAGTTCATTCAGCAGCCCTTCCACGAGGACGCCTCCAAGATCCGCACCCGGCACCTGCCTCGCATCATGGCCGGCCTGCGCAACCTCGCCATCGGCGTCCACCGCCAGGACGGCCACACCAACATCGCAGCCGCCCTCCGCCGCACGGGCCGCGACCACCAGCGGCCCCTCACCGCCCTCGGCCTGACCTGACGAACCCGGACACAAGATCACTTCTCAAAAACCCTGGCCGGCCGCCCCACAGGAAGCGGCGTCCCCTCAGGACGCGACCGCGCCCACTACGAACGGGCCCTCGAAGACCGTGAAGGTCATGGCGATCCTCATCGCCGTTCTCTCCGGAGCTGTCGGCGCGCTCATCGCCCTCCTGCTCACCCGCCACCTCGGAGCGACCGCACTCATCGCTATCGGCTCGGCCGGCGTCACCTTCCTCGGCGTCACCACCACGGTGAAGCACATCGAGGAGAAGCTCGGACTTCTGTAGATAGCCCTGTCCTCCCGAAGCTGCCACGAAGTGACAAGTTTTGAGGAGCCGCTCGGCGACGTTGCTCCGGTCACGAAGACCGGAGGGAGTGCGGGGTGCGGGGTGCGGCAGGAGTGGGAGCCGGATGACTTGATCGAGGTCTGGACGCTGTTTGGAGGAGGACCAGGAGCGGCTGCGGAGCAAGTCGGGGGCGGCGAACCGGCTGGGTTTCGCGCTGTTGCTGAAGTTCTTCGGCTTCCGAAGAACGCCGAGGAACACGGAACGGATCGGGGCGCCCCATACGTTGAGCAGGGCGGGGCCACGCCGTGCGCACCCGACGAGCACCGAAGCGATGGGGGACGCGTGCCGCAAGGGAGCCGCTCCGCGCGTCTGGCCGCGTCCGCGCTGACCCTCGTCGTCACCGTCCTCGCGCTGTTCGTCCCGGTGGCCGGGGCGCAGGGCATGCTCATGCCCGCCGACAGGCCGCTCGCCCACCACACGGTGGCGGGGCACGTCGGACAAGGGGCAGGACCGGACGACGACGTCCCGGCGCGGCATGTCGCGGTCACGCACCGACCTGACGCCCACATCCCGGGCCCGCAGCCTGCGGGCCTCGCGCGTACGGCCGTCGACACGGCCCCGCGCCGCGCCCTGGGCGGGCCCGACACGGGCCCCGCCACCGCACTCGCGCCGCCGCGCAGGCCGGCCGAGTCCGCCGCCCCGCGCGGCCCGCCCCACCGATGAGCACGCAGACCGTCATCGACGCCTGACCCTTCTGCCCCGGCGCACACCGCGCGGTGCCGGTCACGCGTCCCTCCGTCCTGCCCTCATCGTGGAGTACGCATGTCTCGCGCACCCTTGTCCTGCCCACCCTTGTGGAGGGCGATCGTCGCGCTGGCGGCCGTCGCGCTGTCCCTCTACATCGCCCTCACCCAATCCGCCCGCCTCGGCCTGGATCTGCGCGGCGGCACCCAGATCGTCCTGGAGACCCGGGACTCACCCACCGTCAAGGCCGACGCCGCATCCACCGACCGCGCTCTGGAGGTCCTCAGGCAGCGCGTCGACGCCCTCGGCGTCTCCGAACCCGGCATCGCCCGCTCCGGCGAGAAACGGATCATCGTCGAACTGCCCGGAGTGCAGGACCCACGCAAGGCCGCCGAGGTCATCGGCCGCACCGCACAGCTCACGGTCCACCCGGTGACGGGGGCGACGGCCGACAAGGGCTCCGCGAAGCCCGAGGCCGACGGATCGCGCACCCTGCCCGACCCGGACCAGCCGGGCAACCACCTGAAGCTGGGTCCCACCGCCCTCACCGGCGAGGGGGTCAAGGACGCCGAGGCGGTCCTGGACCAGCAGTCGCTGGGCGGCTGGATGGTCTCCCTCGACTTCCGCAAGGGCGCGGACGACACCTGGGCGAAGATCACCTCGGACGCGGCCTGCGCGCCTCAGGGCGCTCCGGAACGCCGCGTCGTCATCACCCTCGACAACAAGATCATCTCGGCGCCCGGCGTCACCGCGGACGTGGTGTGCGGGACCGGTATCATCGGCGGTTCCACGCAGATCAGCGGCGACTTCGGCCGGGCCGAGGCGCGCGACCTGGCGGCGCTCGTGAAGGGCGGCGCGCTGCCGGTGCCCCTCGACGTCGTGGAGCAGCGCACGGTCGGCCCGACGCTCGGCGCCGACGCAATCGAGGCGAGCACCAAGGCCGCGCTCATCGGCATCGCCCTGACCGCACTGTTCATCACCGTCGTCTACCGGCTCCTTGGCGCGCTCGCCGCCTTGGCTCTCGCGCTGTACGGCCTCATCTCGTACGCCGCTCTGGTGGCGCTCGGCGCGACGCTCACGCTGCCGGGGCTCGCCGGGTTCGTCCTGGCGATCGGCATGGCGGTGGACGCGAACGTCCTGGTCTTCGAACGGGCCAGGGAGGAGTACCTGGGCGTCCGTTCCAAGGACTTGGCGAAGCCGGTGAAGACCGGCTTCGCGAAGGCATGGAGCGCGGTGATCGACTCGAACGTGACGACGCTGCTCGCCGCGGGATTGCTGTTCTTCTTCGCCACGGGCCCGGTCAAGGGCTTCGGGATCACCCTGTGCATCGGCGTCCTGGCATCGATGCTCACGGCGCTCGTGATCACCCGCGCGCTCGCGGACTTCGCCGTCGCCCGCAGCTTCGTACGCAAGCGCCCCGGTCTGACGGGCATCGCCTCGACGGGCCGAGTCCGCACATGGCTGTCCCGCCGCAACCCGAACCTGGTCCGCCACCGTCGCCGCTGGCTCGGCGCGAGCGCACTCCTGGTGGCGGTGGCCGTCGCAGGAATCTTCATCCGCGGCCTGGACTTCGGCGTGGAGTTCACCGGCGGCCGCCTCGTCGAGTACAGCACCAGCAGGTCCGTCGACGCGGACACGGCCCGGAACGCCGTGTCCGACGCGGGGTTCCCGCGCGCGGTGGTGCAGGAGTCCGGCGACGGCGACATCACCGTACGCACGGAGAAGCTCACCGACGACGAACAGCATCGCGTCAAGGCGGCCTTGGAGGAGCCCGGCGGAACCGTCACGGTGGAACGTGACGAACAGATCGGCCCGAGCCTCGGCAGCGAACTGCGCCACAAGGCGCTCCTGGCCCTGGGCATCGCGGTGGCCGCCCAGCTGATCTACCTCAGCGTGCGGTTCCGCTGGACCCTGGCGGCAGCGGCAGTCTCTGCGATGGTCCACGACGTCCTCCTCGTGGTGGGCCTGTTCGCCTGGCTGGGCAAGCCGGTGGACAGCGTCTTCCTGGCGGCGCTGCTCACGGTGATCGGCTACTCCGTGAACGACACGGTGGTCGTCTTCGACCGCGTCCGCGAAGCGCGCCGCCGAGACCCACGAGGCAACCTGGAGAAAGCGGCCAACCACGCGGTGGTCCAGACACTCCCGCGCACGGTGAACACGGGCATGGGAGCCCTGTTCATCCTGACCGCACTGGCGGTGCTGGGCGGCGACTCGCTGGCGGACTTCTCCGTGGCGCTGATCGCGGGCGTCCTGGTCGGCATCGCCTCGACCATCTTCACCGCGGTCCCGATCGCGATCGCCCTGGAACACCGCAACCCGACCCCCCCACCGGCACGGGACCGCCGCGCCGCGAAGGAAGTCCCTGACGGGTACATCCCGTTGGACGCGCGGAGGAAGAAGGAGAGGGGGACGGGGGCGGTCGTCTGAGAGGGCGTTAAGTCCGATCTTCCTCGGTTCGTGATCGCTCGATCGTGGTACTGATCGCCACGCCGGCCACCTGCTGGGCATGTTCATGCCGAGATGCGGGCCATGGAGAGAAAGCCGTACCCCAGCGACTTGTCGGGCGAGCAGTGGGCGTTGATCCAGCCGATGATCACGGCGTGGAAGCAGGACCGGGTGGCACGGTCGGCGACCGGTGATCCCGGGGCCTGCGACCTGCGGGAAGTCGTGAACGCGATCTTCTACCAGAACCGAACGGGCTGCCAGTGGCGCTACCTGCCCCACGACCTGCCGGCCTGGTCAGCGGTGTTCTACTACTTCACGCTGTGGCGCCAGGACGGCCTCGACCAGCGTATCCAGGAACTCCTGCGCTGCCAGGTGCGGGAGAGAGCCCGGCGGTTAGAGGACCCGTCCCTCGTGATCATCGACACCCAGTCCGTCCGCGCGGCCGCCGGTGTCCCGAAGACCACGACGGGACTGGACGCCAACAAGAAGGTGTCGGCCGCAAGCGGGGACTGGCCGTCGACGTCCTGGGGCTGATCATCGGCGTCGTCGTGCTGGCCGCCTCCGCCCATGACAACGCCGCCGGCACCGCCCTGCTCGACCAGGCCGCCGAGCGGTGCGGCAACCGTCTGGAGAAGGCCCTGGTGGACCAGGGCTTCAAGGACGAGGTCCTCATCCACGCCGCCCTGGCCGGCATCGACATCGAGATCGTCCGCCGCAACCCCGCCGACCAGGGCAAAGGCTTCATTCCGCAGCCCAAGCGGTGGATCGTGGAGCAGGTCAACGGCACATTGATGCTGCACCGCCGCCTCGCCCGCGAGTACGACCACCGGCCCGACACCTCCGCCTCGCGCGTCTACTGGGCCTCAATCGCGAACATGGCCCGCCGCCTCACCACGCCGAGTCCGGCCTGGCGCGACACCCTCAAGCTGGCCGCGTGAACGTCACCGAGCTCCTGGTCGACCTCCAGTCGAAGAGGCACCTCACGTCATCCCGCAGAAGATCAGCACACCGCCATGCTGCCTGGCCGTTCGATCCAACGCAGCCCCGTTTCCCTTGACCAAAGAGATAGGGGCCCCGCAGACCTCAAGGGCATGCCGCCGCGCGCCACCGTTTGCGACCATCCGCGCCCGGACCGAGGCGCACACCCCTTCCTCGCCGACGTCGAGGAGCTCGCGGATCTCCTCCAGGGCCAGGCCCAGCAGCTTGGCCGAGGAGATGGAGGCCAGGCGCTCCACCGCGTCCTCGTCGTACATCCGGTACCCGGACGGCGTGCGGTCCGCGGGGAGCAGTCCGGCGTGTCGACGGTCATCCAGTTCCCCGCTCCCGGCAGCTTGGGCGTCGCCCAATTCCCCACCCTCGTGGTCACGTTCCCCCATGGGGCGGTGACCGTGGTCGGCCGGTGACGGTCCGCGGTTCCGGGCCAGCACCCTGATGGTCGGCCAATGCGCCGTGTCACCGGGCAGACCCGAGCGAGGGCCCGCCTGCCCACGACCGATGGTCGTCAGAGGGGCACTGCGACATCCGTTTCAGCGGACGGCGGGGCGGTGGCCTCCGCTGAGCGAGTCATTGCCGCGACGGTGAGCGCGGCGAGGAAGGCGCCTTGGACGCCGAAGACGAGGTAGGGGCGACTGGATGTCACGGGCATGTCCAGGGCCACCGCGAACAATGTGCCAAGCGCCATGCCGATGAGGGCTGACGCGACGGCTGCCCGCCGCAAGGGGTGAGGGGAGGAGATTGCTGCGACGGCGCCGACCACGGCTGGCACGCCGGCCAGCAACATCCCGTCGGACAGGGGGCTGAGCGCTGCCTCCCACACCACGTCGAGGTACCCCCGTAATGCCCACCACAAGGCGGCATAGGTCAGACCGCCGACGAGGAAGGCGGCCCCGCAGCTGGGCAGCCGGACGGGCAGGGCCTTGCCCGAGAAGACCACCGCCGGACGCCGCGGCCGCCAGAGCCGCCCTGCCATTGGGGCACCGAACAGCAGGGCCGCCATTCCCAAGAACCACGGCATGTGCTCGAAGCAGGCGTCGAGGGCGATCGTTTCGGCCACGGCGAACACGAGCAAGGGGCCGGGCAGGTCGCTCAAAGCCGTGCCGTTGTATCGCGTGAGGATGAACCCCGAATGCATTTCGAACACCGGCCGGGCAGTGGTCAGGGCGACGGCGACGATGGCGGCGCAAGGCAGGAAGGCGATGAGCAGCGGCCGGCGGGCCGCCGCAACCGCAGGTGCCCATGCCGCGGCCAGGTACTCGCACCAAAGGATCAGCAGTCCCAGGAGGGTGCCGCGGAGCAGTAAGTTGCCCACCTCGATGCCGAGAGAGGTCGGCATGGTCAGCCAGTTGAGGAGCAGCATGGGTGAGACAGCGGTGCCGGCCACCAGGCCGAGGGGAATGCCCCAGCGTAGTGCGTGCAACCGAGGGAGGCTCTGATGCAGAGCAGCGCGTAGGACCGACAAGCCGAGGAGCACCATCAGTAGTGCGGTTACGGGCTCGGGCCACCACAGCTTCCAGATCGCATCGCTACTCCACAGCGCTGCCGGAGCCGTACTCGGGTCCCAGATGAGCACCAGGCATGCGCCTAGCACCAGCGCGAAACCGAAGCCGGGCGCCAACAGCGGAGCCGGGTTCTTCACTGCCCATACCCGCGACGTCATGGTGGGGTGCGTGTCGCTCAGCCGCCGCACTAACGCCCACGCGCCAACAGCGGAGCCCTTCTTCCCGTCGGAGCGGAGGAGCCGCGTCAAGGGCTCGGTTCGCTCCTGCCACTCCAGGACGCGTGCATCGGCCTGAAACTCCCTGCTGCGTAGCACCTGGGCCCGCGCCACCACGAGCAGTAGTGCCAGTCCCGACATCTGAACAAAGCTCGCAGCGTAGAGGCGTTGATGCACGCCGAATGCCACGTACAGGAGCGACTGGAGGGCGACGGGTGCGAACACGAGTACCGAATAGACCCGGAAGAACCCGAGCGTGATCATCGTCAGGTCTACGTCGCGGTTGCGCAGGTGCGCCAGCTCATGCAAGACCAAGGCTTCGAATGCCTCTTGGTCCCGGTCGAGCAGCGACAACACACCTCGCCCGAGGATCACGTACCGCTGACCGATCCTGCCCAACGCCACGCCGTTCGCCGCTGGGTCGAGCAGGTCGATCAGAAAGTGCACCCGCCGACCGGGGATCACACGATCGGCCAAGCGCAACAGCTCGGCGTCGAGGCGCGGCAAGTTGTCTGCGGTGATGGGCCGCACGCCACGACGGCGGGCCTGCCTGGTCGCGCGAAGCCAGTAGTGCAGCCCTGTGGCGGCGACCAGCAGGCCCGCGTTGTACAAGAACGCCTCGGAGTGCAACGGCTTGGGGGCATCGCGAGAGCACTCGGCCACGCCCGGCAGCCGTCGGCCGCTTGCCCACACGTCCATCGCCGCGGCCGGGCCGCCGACGCTCGCGATGCCCTGCCGCACGCACGAGTGGAGCGGATCGCTCGGGAGGTCCCTCCAGCCTCCGGTGAAGAGCAAGTAGTAGGCTGGCTGTCTGATCACGCTGAACGCCAGAACTGCGACGATCAACAAGACGAACGCGGTCAGCGTGGCGGACGGCAGCAGAAACGGCCGCCCCGGCGAGGGCTCCGGATCCGTCGCAGTGATCGGCATCGGGCATCATTCCTCCACGGCGGTTCAGGCGTCGTCGCCGGTGGGCTGGCGCAGGTACGCCACCACAGCCTCCGCCAGAAGCTCTGCCCGGTCCTGCGGGAGGCCGAGGAGGACAGCACGACGATGCGCAAGTCCCCGGACGCCGGCCAGGGTGTCCTCCGACAGCGGTGCCAGGTCCTCGCCTGCGGCCTCGTCAGCCAGAGCTCCTTGCCGCTGGCCCGGCCTCAGGCGCCGCAGCCAGCCCCGCGTGCGGTCGGCGACCCGCCGCCCGGCGTCCTCGGCAAGGCTCTTGGCTACTTCGCTCGCCACACCGCATGCCACGGTGGTGAAGAGCACTGCGGCAGCATCAGCTACACCGAAGCCGAGCGGGTCGTCGCGACGGCGATGCTTCCGCCTCCCCCGGCGCGGAACGGCGGCCGCCGTCTCGTCGAACAACGCCAGCTCGTCGGGTGCCAAGCGCGCAACCAGGTAGCGAGCCATACCAAGCTCGTCGCGTTCTCCCCGCCGGCCTCTGTCGCCCATCGCCCTCTCCCCCATACACCTGTCACAGTAACTCCCAGACTAGCGAGTCGAGTTGGATGCCCACTCACCTTGGCCGGGAAGAACAGCAGCAGGCGCCACCAGGTCTCCGAAGCACGTCTGGCCGACCTGGAAGGGCAAGCCGACCACCTCGCTCACACGCTCGAAGAGGCCGGCCCGTACCGCGGAGGGCGCCCGCGAGGTCCCCAAACATGCATCGAGGAGCAGGACGAGCGGCTGCGCCAGGCCAGCACCTGGGGAATTGCGTGAAGTTAGCCCTTGGGAAGTGAGCGACCGTCCACAGACCCGGGCACGCTGGGGTGGACGGTCGACTGGAGCGGCACTACGCCTACCTCGCACAGCTCCTCGCCGACGGTGCGCGGCCGGCCGCGATCGTGCCGGGAGTGACCCGGCACGGCGAGGACATCGGGCGGTGGCTCGCTTCACAGCGGCGGAACTGGGACCGGCTGAACGCCGAACAGCAACGCCGACTCGCCGAACTCGGCGGGAAGAAGGCCCCGCACGCCCGCAAGGCCCCGGCGAAGACGACTACGGCCGGCCGGGCCACGCGCCGCGCCGCCGTCCACGCCGACGCCCCAGCTACCCCGGCCGAAGAAGCGCCTGGCCTAGCACCCATCTCGGCGTCCAACGGATGCCCTGTGCCCGACACCGCGGCGCAGCGCGTGTAGATGTCGCCGACCGCCGCGAGAGCGCCGGCGCCCAAGGCCGGCAGGGGCACCGTGGTGCGCGAACTGGGCCATGCGGGTGGTATCCGCCCCGGTCACACGTCTGCGGCGGCGTCGGCTGCGAATCCCGGTCGAGCCTGCGGCCGTCTGGCCGCGGTACCCGATTCGGGAGCAACCATGCGAAAGCACACCTTCACCGTCGCGTCCGCCGTCGTCCTCGCGGCCCTGTGCGCGGCGCCCGCGCTGGCCGCCGCCGCTGCCGGCGCCCCGCCGCAGGCCAGGCCTGCGACGGAGGGCCAGGGCGGCCTGACCGCGATCGGCCTGACCGGCGACCAGCGCCTCGTCGAGTTCGACGTGGCCAAGCCGTCCAAGACCTGGTCGCTGGGCAGGGTCTCCGGACTCTCCGGCGACACGAAGCTCGTCGGCATCGACTTCCGGGTCCAGGACGAGAAGCTGTACGGCGTCGGCAACAGGGGCGGCATCTACACCCTGAACACCACGAACGCCAAGGCGGTCAAGGTGTCGCAGCTGACCGTGGCGCTGGCCGGGACCGCGTTCGGCGTGGACTTCAACCCGGCGGCCAACCGGCTGCGGGTCATCTCCGACACGGGCCAGAACCTGCGCCACAACATCGACGATGCGGCCGCCCCGCTTGTGACCACCGTCGACGGCACCCTGACCAACCCCACCACGCCGCCGTCGACCGCCATGGGCGTCACGGGCGCCGCCTATACCAACAACGACCTGAACGCCGCGACGGCCACCACGCTGTTCGACCTCGACACGATGGCCGACCGGATCTCCCTGCAGTCCCCTGCCAACGCCGGCACCCTCGCCCCCACCGGCAACCTCGGCGTCGACGCCGCCCTCGATGCCGGCTTCGACATCCACTACAGCCCGGCCACCGGAGTGAACCGCGGCTTCGCCGCCATCGGCACCGCAGGCACCTACCGCCTCTACGCGGTCGACGTGCTGACCGGCAAGGCAACCGACAAGGGCGCCTTCCCGGCCCGGTACCAGGTCACCGACCTGGCCCTGCCCATCAACCAGAAGTAGCGGCCAGGACCTCTGCCGGGTCCGGCCCGCGCGCTGCTTCCGTGACAACGACGGGGCATCGGGCGGTCGTGTCGTCGGTCAGGCCGGTGGCCCCGCCCCCTTGGGGCGGGGCCACCGGCCGTTCCCGTCGCCGCTCGCGCGGGCTCTTGAGAGTGTCGACGAGACCGGCCTGCCTGACCGCGGCGACCAGCGTGGCCAGCGCCGGGTTGTTCGAGGCGGCGGTGGCGACCGGGTTCAGCGCCGAACGGCTGATCGCCGGTCGTCGAGTCGTCCATCGGGTTGCTCGTACCGGTCTTGGCCTCATCACCGGCGGCCGCGGGGGCGGCCTTGGTCTCGCCGGAGTCGGAGCAGGCCGCGAGGGAGAAGGGCAGCACGGCGGCTGCGGCGACGGCGATCGCGGTACGGCGGATCTGCACGGTGTTCATGATCAGTTGCTCCTCTTTGAGCTTCTGTCGGTCTGTCAGGGTTGTGGGGTTCAGGGGTGGTGCTGCCGGGCCGGGAACCTGTGGTGGGGCCGGGCCTGGGGAGATTCAAAGAGCGCCATCAGGGTCTATGGGACGGTGGCGAAGACGCTGCGTCGCCGCTCGCCCGTCGGGGATCGTCCGCGCGCGCTGGTCGGTCTGTCTGGACCTGGCCGGTGCCGTCGGTGGCGCGGACGGTGACCGTGTGCCCGCCCGGGGGCGGCAGGCCGCCCGGCGCCTTGCCGGTACGGCCGCGGTGGCGGGTACGCCCGCAGCGGTTGAGAAGCCGCGCCGGCTCCACCCTGTTCGCCCGCCTCGCCCCGCCGGCTTGCCGCGGGCCGGAGCGGGTGGATCACCGCGCTACCCACCACCGGCATCGGCCCGGCGGACGGCCGCACCGGAGAGGCGACCAGCTCGGCCACGGCGGGCGCCGTGACAGCGGCCGGAACGTCGGCCGCCGCGCTCATGGCGGCGCGGGGAATGGTGCTGCGGGAGTGGTTCACGTACCGGGTTCGGCAGCATCCACCTGGCCGATTGGCCGGAGACCCGAAAGAGTGACCTGCTCGTCTCCGGCGCCTTCGCGGCCGGACGCGAACGCCGCGGTTCGGCCCGGAGCCGCCTGCTGCCGGAGCTGAGCAGGAAGCACCGTCGAGGATCCGGTCGCGCAGACGGGTGGGCCACCGGGCACGGCGCCCAGACGGGATGAGAGCGGGGACGAATCCGTCGGCCAGGCGGCGATGCAGCACGCTGCACCAAGGCCGAGGGCTACCCCGACCACGAGAGCATCGCACCTGGAGATCAGAGCATCCCGGCGGGAGGTGCTGTGGGTGGCTGAGCCGACAGCCACCCACAGCCGACCCGACGGCTCAAAGGGGGGCGCGCCCGAGGCGCGCCCCGGTCCTGTGGCCGGGCGGGTCACGGTCCACGCCGTCGCGTCTACTCGGCAGCGCGGACCGGGGCCTTCGAGGTGGTGCCGGATCAGACGTTGACGCAGGTGTTGCCGAACGACGGGTTCAGCAGCCCGATGATGCTGACGGTGTTACCGCAGGCGTTGACCGGAATGTGGATGGGCACCTGGATCAGGTTGCCCGAGCCCACACCCGGCGAGTACGCGGCCACGCCCTGCGCACCCGCGTCGGCCGAGGCCGCCGACGCACCTCCGACCACCACCGCACCGGCTGCCAGCGCCACCGCCAGACCTCGTCGCACACGAACCATGTGAACTACCTCCCGAAAGGGTGCCTCGGCTACGCGAGGACCCCGCGCGGCCGGCGCGGGAACGGGACCTTCCGGTATCCCCGCACACACCGTCTTCGCCGCTGCCCGCCCACGGGCTTGGCCACCACAGCCTGGTTCCCCCGAACGAGGCAATGCGCGCGGTGCGGCTTGACGAAGCGCCTTCCCCTCCGCCGACCTGATCGCCCGGGCTGCGCGGCGAAGATGGTGCTGCCGCGTGGAAAGACACAAGGGCCCCGACCGGCCCGGGGGGGGCGGACAAGGCGGTCAAAGTGTAGGGCGGAAAGGGCAGTCGCCTCACGGCGGCTTGGTCGGCCGCGTCCCGGGCTAGAGGACCGGGGACGGTGACTGCTTCTGGGCCGCGTAGAGCGCTGGCCGCTCCTGCTGGATCCGCTTCAGGAGGTCGCCGCGGCGCTGGATGGTGCGTACTTCCAGCGCCGCGGCGAAGCTCCGCCTGTACAGAGGCGAGGGTGGTGGCGTCTGAGCTGGCCGATACAGCTCTCCCCCGGGCCGCATGAGCAGCTGATGGCACCGAGAACGAGGTCACGATTCCTGGACTCCTCGCGGACGCGGTCGTGGGCGGTCGAAGTACGCGTCAGCTGACCCGAGGACCGACTGCCAGCGTCAGTTCAAGGACCCGGTGTGGCGATGCGAGATCCGGAAACAGCTCCCGCAGCTGCGACATCCGGTACCGGACCGTCTGGGGATGGACGAACAACGCCGCCGCCACCTCGTCCCGCCTGCCCTGGTGCAGCAGCCACGCTCGCAACGTCTCCTCCAGCCGCCGTGCCGTCGCGACAGGCAAGGTCCGCAACGGTGCGAGGGCTCGGGCACGCAGGTCTGCGAACGCGTCCACGTCGGCGCTCAGCACCAGCTCGGGCAGGTGGTCCTCGGTGTCGCGAATATCGCAGGAGAGGGAGCGCGCGCGTACGGCTCGTGCGTACGAGGCGGACGCACGAGTCCATGGCCGGGCCGGGCCGACCACGGCGGTGCGGTCGGTCAGCTGCCGCAAGAGATGTGGCCGGTCGGCGTCGGGGACGAGCAGCACACCGGTGGCGTCCGGCAGATCGTCGAGGACGAGGGTGCTCGGGTCGAGCGCGCGGTAGGCAGGCCGGGCCTGGGCGGCGGGCAGAAGGACCGCGGTCAGCGAAACCGGAGGCTGCCACCCGGCCCGTTGAACAGAGGCCAGCAGCACCTCCGGGCTCGCGCCGGCGAGGAGGTCGCGGGCCAGGTGTTCCAGGTGGCGCTCGTGGGCCCTGCCCCGGGCGGCGAGTTCGTCGGCGTGGCCCGCGGCGCTCGCGGCAGAGAGCTCGTCGATGTAGGCGAAGGTCAGCTCGGCGAACTTGGCGACCTCGGCGGCGGGCAGACCTACGGGTACGGCACCCGCTGCCAGGCATCGCCAGGCCACGCGGGCGCCGACGCGGTAGGCGCTGAGTAGGGCGTCCATCGAACGGCCGTCGCGCACCTCGCCGCGGCCCAGCTCGTAGGCTGCGTCACCGGCGTCGCCGCCTGTGGCGTTCCCGCTCGCGAGGTCCAGGTAGTGCCCCAGGGCGGTACGGACGGCTCGGCGGATGGTGGCGCCCATGCGGCCCGCAAGGGCGTTGGCATAGGGAGGGACCTCGTCGATGATCGCCTGGACGACCTCGTCGGCGGTGGTCTTCAGCGCGGCCCGGAGTGCGGTGACCGTCGTCTCATCCAGGGCCAGGTCGGTGACCCTCCGGATGGGGTGGCTCATGGTTTATTCCCTGCGAACAATTCAGCCGACCAGATTTACGTCTTGCGGTCAGGACTTTACGCCTTGCAGCGCATCAAGCTGGTGTCATGACGAGTGCAGCCCTCCGCAGTAGGGCGTGGAAACTGCTGGAGATGGTCACGACGCCGCTGCTGCCGTCGGACTACCTCGACCTGGTCAGCCCGCTGCGTGCGGGCGCTGACCTGCGTGGGCGCATTGAGGCCGTGCACCCCGAGACGGGTGACGCCGCGACCATCGTGATCAGGCCGGGACGAGGCTGGCGCGGCCACACAGCCGGTCAGTACGTGCGGATCGGGGTCGATGTCGACGGGGTGCGCCTGTGGCGTGCCTACTCCATCACCTCGCCGACGAACCGCCAGGACGGCCGCGTCACGATCACCGTGAAGGCGATCCCGGACGGCAAGGTCAGCAACCACCTGGTCCGCAGGGCGAAACCGGGCACGCTGATCCAGCTCGACCAGCCGACCGGTGACTTCGTGCTGCCGCAGGCCAAGCCCGCCAAGGTGCTCTACCTGACGGCCGGCAGCGGCATCACGCCCGTGATGGGCATGCTGCGCGACATCGTGTTCGACGACGTCGTCATGGTCCACTGCGCGCCACAGCCGCAAGACGTGATCTTCCGCAACGAACTGCACGACCTGGTCGCGGGCAAGAAGCTGCGGCTCACCGAGGTGCACACCGACACAGACGGCATGCTCGACATCGCCCGTCTCGACGAACTCGTGCCGGACTGGGCCGAGCGCGAGACCTGGGCTTGCGGGCCCGCGGGCCTGCTGGACGCCGCCGAAGAGCACTGGACCGGGCACGGCGTCCAAGAGCGCCTGCATACCGAACGCTTCCGCCCCGGCATCGTCGTCGCCGGCGACGGCGGCGAGGTCACGTTCAGCGCCTCCGGCAAGACCGTCGACGCGGACGGCGCCACGCCGTTGCTGGACATCGGCGAGGAGGCCGGCGTGCTCATGCCCTCCGGGTGCCGCATGGGCATCTGCTTCGGCTGCGTCACGCCGCTCAGGGCGGGCGCCGTCCGCGACCTGCGCACCGGCGAGATCACCGAGGCCGAGCCGGGCGTCCTCATCCAGACCTGCGTGTCCGCCGCGGCGGGCCCCTGCGACATCGAACGGTAGGAGCACCTTGACCGCCATCGACCCCACCGCCCACCTGACCGCGGAGCAGATCGAGGAGCTGGGCCGCGAGCTGGACGCGATCCGCGACGAGGTGATCGCCGGCCGCGGCGAGGAAGACGCCGCGTACATCCGTAAGGTCATCTCGGCGCAGCGCAAGCTCGAACTGGTCAGCAGGGGCGTGCTGCTGTTCTCGATCTTCCCGCCCGCGTGGCTGCTCGGCACCGCCGGTCTGTCCGTGGCGAAGATCATGGACAACATGGAGATCGGCCACAACATCCTGCACGGCCAGTGGGACTGGATGCGGGACCCGAAGATCCACTCCACCACCTGGGAGTGGGATCACGTCTCGCCGGCCGACCAGTGGAAGCACTCGCACAACGAGCTGCACCACACGTACACCAACGTGATCGGCAAGGACAACGACCTCGGCTACGGCATCATGCGCGTCGACGAGGACCAGAAGTGGCACCCGTTCCACCTCGGCCAGCCGCTGTGGAACTTCATCAACGCCTGCTTCTTCGAGTACGGCATCGCAGCGTACGACCTGGAGCTCGGCAAAAACCTGCACAAGCGCCGCCGCAAGAACCCGGAGTTCCGCGCGCGGGCCAAGGCCGTGGGCCGCAAGATCCGCAAGCAGGTGCTCAAGGACTACGTGATCCACCCGCTGCTGTCGGGCCCGTCGTTCCTCCCCACGCTCGCCGCTACGTTCACCGCGAACCTGGTCCGCAACATCTGGTCCCACTCGGTGATCATGTGCGGGCACTTCCCCGAGGGCGTACAGGTCTTCGAGCGGCGGTCGATCAAGGACGAAACGCGCGGCCAGTGGTACCTGCGCCAGATGATGGGCTCGGCGAACATCAGCGGCAGCAGGGCCATGCACTTCATGACCGGCAACCTGTCGCACCAGATCGAGCACCACCTGTTCCCGGACCTGCCCAGCAACCGGTACGCCGAGGTCGCGGTGAAGGTGCGCGCGCTGTTCGAGAAGTACGAGCTGGAGTACGTCACCGGGCCGCTCCCCAAGCAGGTGTTCTCTGCGTGGCGCAAGGTCTTCCGGCTCTCACTGCCGAACAAGAAGCCCAAGGTCGAAAGGCCGGACCGCGAGCAGGAGCTCGTCGCGGCCTGATTCCCGGTATTGGTTCGGATCTTTCGGCCGGACCGGCGGCACCGCCGGTCCGGTCAGCCGCGGTGGAACAGGTCTGCGCCTGCCGGCCGGTGCCTTCCTTTCGGCGCGGTTCCTTCGCCGCCGGGAACCTCCCGGCCTTCCTGGCGCCACTGCCGCTCGACGGCGTCGTAGATCGGAGAATCCGACACCCACCCGCCGCCCGCCCGCACGTCGGCGAAACTTCTCTGCGCTGGAACGTTCCTGTGGTCCATAAGCAGCCCAACGGCCCCGCGCCGGGCTTCGTGGCGGCCCGTATCCCGACCGTCACCGGGAGACCCGCAGCGGGGTGGCGGGTATGCCTGCCCCGGGTGCCGGCGGTGGGGGGGTCAGGATCCGAGGACGAGCAGCACGCAGGATGCGTTGGGCAGGTCTTCGGGGACGGTGGCGGTGCCGGTCAGGGGCATCAGATGCCCGTTGGCGCAGTCGCCGGGCTGCTGATGGTCGATCTCCCAGTCCCAGCCGGCCGGAATCGCGGGGGAACTGGTGGCGTAGAGGGGCCCGCGGCAGGAGCGACACCAGTAGAACGACCGCCCCCTCACCCCGGCACCCCTTGACGCGGACGCGCCACGACTGCCACCGCGGACGCTGGGACCCAGCCCGGCATGCTGGTGTGGACCGGACGGCGGAAGCCCGGAACGAGAAAGCGGAATACATCATTCACATCAGCTGAAACGATCCGGCAGCCTCCGCGTCACCCCTCCACAAGAGAGTCGGCCTGCTGGCCCAGCACCCCGGCGTAACCGGCACCGCGAAGCGAACTGCGGCCTCCAGGCGCAAACGGGAGCGTGGTGTTCGGGCGCAGGCCCGTCGTTGCGCGCAGTGTGGTGTGCAGGCGGGTGCGCAGGTGTATGAGGGCGTGGAAGTCCGCGAGGTGCGTGAAGCGGGTCAGCAGTCGGTCGATCAGGATGTCGTCGCCGGCTCCCACCGCCCGCACGATCGCCTCGACCGTCTCCCGTACCGCGGGAGACAGTCGCGCTGGACCGGCTGCGTGCGCGCCGAAACCGGGGCGGGCCCCCGCGGACGGCACCGTCACCTCGTCACACACGGGCAAGGTCCCGACGAACCTGCACGCATGATTGCGACCACGAGTTGGCGCTGCTCGATCACGGCTTGATCCTGCGCTCCTCCGAGGTCAGGCAAACTCAGGAACGCCGGTTACAGACCAGCCTGGGCAGCGCCCTGGCACTGCGCTGACCGCCCACCGCACCCTCTGGTGGATCAGCGGCACCCTCGCCCTGATGTGAGCCCTGATGTGCTTCCTGCCCAAGCGACCGAGCAGTCAGGCAGGCTGAGCTCCTCTGCACGGCGGCGGTAACCGGCCCCCTGCTCGATGGGGCGACCGCGCGGGAGGTGGCGATGCACCACCACGGACGAGGGCCGCGCGCAGTCGCGCAGCCCTCGTCCGGTGCGTGTCCATTGCCCCTGGGGCGCCGGCCGGGGTTCCGCCGTTCGGGTCGCCCGCTACCGGGCGGTCGGGAAGCCGGGCCGATCTCGGTGCCTGCAGGCGGGGGTGGGGAGGGTCAGGCCGGGTTGATGTTCTCGGCCTGGGGGCCCTTCTGACCCTGGGTGACGTCGAACGTCACGACCTGGCCCTCCTGGAGCTCACGGAAGCCCGAGGAGTTGATCGCCGAGTAGTGGGCGAAGACATCCGGGCCGCCGCCGTCCTGGGCGATGAAGCCGAAGCCCTTCTCAGCGTTGAACCACTTCACAGTTCCCGTAGCCATATCCATGCCTTCCAGTCGATGAACGCCTCCCACACCCTGCGGGAGGCGGAGGTGATCGCCCTGGTTCCTGCGGCACAGCACAGCAAAACACCCACGCCGAAGGCGTGGGCAAAGGGGAACGTCCGAACCACGACAGCTGACCCAGACGGTACACGCCCGCACACCCTGTCACCAGAGGAAACGACTCGGTACACCCGTGCGCGAGCCGGCCCGGGCCCGCCAGGTGTCCGGCGGGCATGGGTACGGACTCAGGCCGCGACCGCCGGGTTCGCCGAACCGGCGGCGCGGCGGTACTCGGCGTTGATGCGCTGGGCTTCCTCGAGCTGGTCTTCCAGGATGACGATGCGGCAGGCCGCCTCGATCGGGGTGCCCTGGTCGACGAGCTCCCGGGCGCGGGCCGCAATGCGCAGCTGGTAGCGGGAGTAGCGGCGGTGCCCGCCGGCGGAGCGCAGCGGGGTGATCAGGCGGGCTTCTCCGATGGCGCGCAGGAAGCCCTGGGTGGTGCCGAGCATTTCGGCGGCCCGGCCCATGGTGTAGGCGGGGTAGTCGTCGTCGTCGAGACGGCCCAGCGTGTCTTCTGCGGTCATTTCACCTCTCTGCGGAACGCGTGGAGGGGCCCGGGTGCCTGCTGGCACCCGGGCCCCGAAGGAACTGCTACACCATCTGCCGGCCCTGGTCTTGCGCCGGCCTTCTGTTTCCGCCGACCCGACCTGAGCTTCGTCGGGGATGCGGGGATCGCGGATGCGTGACCGGAGACCACCTCGCTGACGATGTCCTGCGGTACCCGGACTCGCGTGGCGTCCGGGCGATCCTGATGGCGCCTCAACTCCTCCGTTCTTCCCTCTGGTGGTCAACTACTTACCTGCGGGAACTTCTGTACTGCTGGTAATGCGAACTGCGGGTACTGCTCCACTCGGTACTACTGGTGATGCGAACTGCTCAGTGGCCTGCAGTAGCGCCACTCTTCGGCAGCCAGCCCCGTCGCCCATCCTGCGTCTGCTCTGGCTTAGAACCCCACTGCCGAACTTCCCGGTGCGCGCGCCCGCAGCTGACGCCTTCACCGAGGTACCGCTCACTCACTTCACTGCTGGGGTACTGCGAACTGCACTTACTGCGGGTACTGCATCACTGCGTCAACTGCGGTACTGCTGATGGCGGCCCCTGATGACTGCGGGCCACCCGGTCCGGTCGTCAGTCCCGTCGCCGTCCTGCAACAACCCTGGCTTCGGAACTCCACCACCGAACCGTCCTGCGTACGGCAACTACCTGTACTACGGGTACTGCTGCCCGGCAGTTCGTCTCTGCCGGACCCTGCGGTCTCTCTGCGTTACGAGAGAAACCATAACCACCTCACCAGCGAATGTCTACTCCGGCCGTTATAGATTTTCGTGTGGCCGGTTAGCAGGTTATCGGTCCTGTCCGTGACGATGCAGGCGCGCGACTCTCGGGTCCGGGTTGAGGCCCGCAGCCCGGGGGACGAGCACGTCGCAAGCAGGACCCGGCAGGTCGCCGTCCACGACCCCAACCCGCAGCCACCCCGCATGCGCACCCCCGACCTGACGGACGGCACCGGAGGCTTCGGCTGGCCCATGGTCAACCACCTCGCCCACACCACCACTGTGCGTCTGCCGAACCTCCAGAGAGACCGGAGGCGATTGCCGGATGGGCCGGCTGGTCGCCCGCGCGGGGCCTAGCAGGGGGCGGGACCCAGGTTGCGCGCTCGACCGGGGCTCGCCCCCATGGTGTTTCGGCGGACGTGCCGTCTCGCGCAGCGCGTCGCCCGGATCGGTCGGCTGTGGGACGTGCGATCCGTCGGCGGCGGTGATCCGGCGCCTGGACGACCTCGCCCCGGTCGGCCCCCGCCCGGCGACGCCGGCACGCCGCCCGCGCCGGATCAGCCTTTAGGGTTTGCCCATGAGCTTGACAGCAGGTCACGGGGAAGGAACCCGGCCCGGTCCGACGGCATCGGCGCGGGGCTGGCAGGCGCCGAGCGCGGTCGAACGGGGGCTGTACGAGGCGAAGGCGCGCGGCGACTGGCCCTCGTACTACGACCTCGTCGCCCGGGCCGACCTGTACATGATGCAGTCGCGGGCCTACGCCGACGCGAACGCGGGCAACACCCGCTTCCACCCCTACTGGAACGCGCAGACCCAGACCATGTGCCTGGCCGTCTACACCGGCGGCATGCTGCCGCCGCCCGTCGCCGACCCGGTCTACAACTGCTACGACCTGGGCTGGTTCGCGGAAGTCTGGAACGAGAACGACCCGCCCTACCTCGTCGTCAACCCGGGAAGTCCCTGCGAGGGCGTCCTGCCGGCCGGGCCGGAGGGCCGCGCCCTGTGGCAGCGTCACTGCGCCCCGGTCGAACGGCCGGGGCTGGCCCAGGACGTCGTCCACACCCTGGAGGTGGGCGGCCCCCGTACCGGCCCCGTCGCCTTCGGTCTCGCGGTCGGCGCGCACATCAACGTGCACAACGGGCGTTACTGGAACTCGATGGCCTACCACGGCTGCGGATACCGCGACGAGAAGCGCACGCTGGAACGCTGGTGGGGCGTCACCACCCGGGGGGACTGGCAGGACGCGCAGGAACGGCTGCTGCGCGCCGGAATGGTCAGCGGGGTCTGGGAGTTCGTCCTGCAGCTTCGCCGCTCCATGGCCCTGGACTTCGCGGGCCCCGTCGACGTCGACCACTGGCGCCAGGCCGCGGAGAACGTGGTGCGCCGGCGCGCCGAGGCCGCCGCCGAGCCCCGCCTGACCGCGGACGGCGTCAGCCCGGGCCGCGCCGTCACCGCCGCGGAGCTGGAGGGCCAAGTGGCCGGCCTCCAGCGGCTGATCGGCCGCATCGCCCGCTACGAGGCGCGGTTCCGCGCCGACGGCCTGCTGCCCGAGGGGGGCTTCGTCCGGAGTGTCGAAGCCTGGGACTACGGCCGAGCCTCCGGCATGGCCCGCTGGGGACTCGCCGCCCGCCTGTGCTCCCTGCAGGAGGCAGAGGCGGCCGTGGTCCGGGCCAGCCGTCTCGTCCAGGTCAACTACCGTTCGTGGGAGGACTTCTCGGCCGCCTACGTCCTGGGGCCGCTGTCTCCACTTCGACGAGGAGGAGTTCGGCGAGTGGTACGAGACGGTCCTCGCGACCCACCGTGTCCTGACCACGGACCCGGCCAGCCCGTGGCGCACGCTTCACTGGACCTGAGGATCCCGCTTCAGCGCCACGGTTCGGCGCCGGCGTTCCTCTGCGGCGCGGCAGGGCCTCCGCGATCCGCCGGCTCGTCCTCCAGGCACCGGGCCCCGCACGTCCTGGCCATCCCGGGCACGGGCGACCCGGAGCGGCGGGTCCCGGCCCCTGCGGCCGTGTGTGGGGCGTCAGTTCTTGACGGGCTCCATGCAGAGGACGGCCTTGTCCGTGTCGAGCTGCTGCGCGAGAGCGATCTCGGCCACGCCCTCGCACGTGTCGAGGTCGAAGGTGTTGTCGACGACCTTGACGACCGGCACGAAGAGGCACGTCGTAAGCCCCTGCCACCTCGAAGGCGTTCGTCACAGCGATGCGGCCGTCGGCGCCGCAGCCCGCGGCGAGCAAGCGGTGGAGGGCGGCTGGGGGAAATTCAAGTGACCGGCGTGGACAGTCCTCCTTACGATCGGGCGCCGCGCAATCTGCCCTCCTGCCTCGAAACGGCCACCGCATGAAATCCCTGATCCCTGGCGTGCTGCGTGATGAGCCGCAGTTCGCCCGCCTGTTCATAGGGCAGTCCCTGTCGGTGCTGGGCGACCGTGTGTCGCTCGTGGCCGTGCCCTTTGCCGTGCTCTCGGTGGGCGGGTCCGCCTCTGACGTCGGCTTGGTGGCGGCCGCGGGGCTGGTGCCCATGCTGCTGTTCACCCTGGTGGGTGGGGTATGGGCGGACCGCCTCCGGCGGCACCGCATCATGCTGATCTCTGACATGGTGCGGTTCGCCGTACAGGGGCTCATTGCTGTACTGCTGCTGACCGGTGTCGCCGAGGTTGCGCATCTGGCCCTGCTGATGCTCGTGTTCGGCACGGCGGATGCGTTCTTCATGCCCGCTTCCACAGGACTGATGCCGCTGGTAATCGGGCCAGACCGGCTGCGGGAGGCCAATGCCCTGCGCGGGTTCGTCCAGTCGTCCGGGCTGGTGCTCGGTCCGGCCCTGGCCGGTGGACTGGTCGCATTGGCCGGCCCCGGCGGCGCGCTGGCCCTGGACGCCCTGACCTTCGCCGTCAGTGCCGCGTTCCTGGCCCGGCTGAGGCCCCGCGAGACGGCATCGGAGACAGTGGACGGCGCTGCTGGGGGGACCTTCCTCGCGGAACTGCGCGCTGGCTGGGTTCAGGTGCGCAGCCGGACGTGGGTGTTGTCCGGCCTGGCCGGCATGGCGGTCTACCACGTTGTCGTGCTGCCGTCGGTCTATGTGCTGGGACCCGTGCTTGCCGCGCGTGAGTGGGGCGGTGCGGCGAGCTGGTCAGTGGTGGTCGCAGCCTTCGGTCTCGGGGCCGTCGTCGGCGATGTATGCGCCTACCGGCTCAGGATTACGCGGCCCATGGCCCTGGCCGCTGCGGCGCTGGCTGTGGCCTCCTGTCAGGCGATCATCATCGGCTCCGGCGCATCGCTCGTCGTGATCGCGGTCCTCGAAGCGGTCACCGGCGTTGCTGTCTCTCTCTTCTTCGTCCTGTGGGAGACGGCGCTGCAGACGCACGTGCCCGAGAAGGCCCTGTCCCGCGTGAGCTCTTACGACCATTTGCTGTCGGCAGGACTGATGCCGGTAGGCCTGGCGCTCGCCGGCCCGGTGTCCGAGTCCTTCGGCGTGCGGCCCACTCTGTACGCGATGACGGCCATCGCGGTCCCGGCCACTCTCGCGCTGCTCTGGGTCCCGGCCATACGACGCCTACCGGCGCATGCCCCGGGCACTGCGAGCGGCAGTGGCAGCGTCCACGCTGCCTCAGAAGCCAGCCTGCCGTGAAGCAGGACAGCGGCTGCAGCCGCCGAACTGAACTCCTTATGGCTGAACGTTCACGGTGCCGGCATGAAGCGGTCCGCCGGTCCGGGAGTACTCGCCCCCCGGCGGGCCACCCGATGGGCACAGACCTCCCGACCCCGACCGGAACCGGTCGACCCCCCGCACCTCGCCCGGGACGTCGTGCGGCCGTGTCCCGGGTGCGGCCAAGTGCTTGACAGTCACTCCGGCGGACCCGCAGGAGAGTCGAGAAGTCGTACGGGCATGTGCCGCACGCCGTTCCGGCGTGGCGGGAGTACGACCAGACGTTTGTGTGGGCGAGATCGTTGACACCAACCACTGGTGATGAACCGGAGAGCAAGTTCACTGGTAGAAGCAGGACGGGCGCCCAGCTCCACGTCGGGCCGTGGCGCTGACCGGCCGAGCCCGACGGGGGCCGCAGGTGATGCTGCGACCCCCGCACCTGCACCGCAGCCTCCTGCGGCAGACGGGCAAACGCATCTGGCCACCGGGTTGGTCCCCCCTTCAGGGGCAGGGTGACTTTAGTGGGCGGTGGCGGCGGGAGATCAGGGCTCACGGTCGACACCACGCCGCCGCGCCACGTTCGCGATTCGCTCGGCATCGGGCTCGACTCGACCCGCCTGTGCGCCCGGTCGCCAGGTCCGAGAAGGTGAGGGGGAGCGCACGCCCACACCTCTGCGCCCGGTCCTCGTGGGAAGGACGGGAGCCTCTCGCGACTTCGCCGAGGCCCTGGCTGACGGCGGGCCGGCGTGGGGTGCGCGGAATCGTGCTCGTGAAGGGGCAGGTGGTTACGGCCAGCCTTGCTTCACTTTGGCGGGTGCGGTGTTCCAGTTCTTGGGTATGAAAGTGATGATGTAGGTTCCACGGTCGAAGTCTGTGTATCCGGAGGACCAGTTGCGGAACTTGCTCTCGTATACCTGCATGGGTCCCATGCCGCCTTCCGGTGAGTGATAGTGGTTGGCGTGGGTCCATATGGTGTTGTCAGGGTTTGTTTCTTTTTGGTCCCCGAACCAGCCGTAGTCGAAGTTGACATAGCTTTCGCCGGGCTTGCCGGGGCTGCGTGAGGTGTTCCTGTCCTTCGACATGTCGACGAGTCCTGTGTTCTGGCTGGGGCGGAAGGCGTCGGGGTCGCCGTACTTCCTCTTTTCGGAGGGGCTCCAGGGGTCTTGCCCGCTCCAGAAGTGCTTCGAGTAGATGACCGCCTTCATCTTGGACGGGTCATGGTTGCCCCCGTTCCTGTCCCTGAAGGACGGGGTGTTCCTCAGAGCCGAGTAGAAGTTGGAACGGCTGTCTTCGCCGGCGAGGGCGTCGTTGTTCTTTGTGAGCTCTGCCTTGAGGTTGCTCAGGTAGACACTCTCGTCGTGGGCGTTTTCCAGGGCCCTGTTCATGACGGCTGCCACATCACGAGCCCGGTTGAACCCCTTTGTTTCGTCAAAGCTTTGCTTGGCGATGCGCCCCTCGAACTCGGCCCGCGTCTCGCCCGGCCGGGGGCTGGTGTTCTCCAGAGCGTTCCTGTGCTTGTTCTCGTCGAAGGACGCGAAGGCCAGTTTGTTCGTCGGGTAGGGGCCTGAATTGACCCAGGTGACGCCGACGCATCCGTAGGACAGTTGCTCTCGCTGCTGTTCGGTCATCTGCTGCGCTTGTCCGTCGCGGTGGCTGTAGGCCTGCTGCCACTTGCGTATGTAGTTACTGATGCCGGTAGTGGCCCTGTCTCCATGGGCCCGGTATGCGTCCGGCAGGCGGTTCAGGGGCTCGGCAGGCGGAGTGACCCTGCCACCGGCCGCGGCGGAGGCCCGGAGGGACTCGGTCGCGTTCGGCAGGGCCTCCCCCGGGGTCTTGTCCGGCCGGCCCAGATGAAGGGCCTTGTCGTTCAGTGTGTTGATGAGCCTGATGTCATCCGCTGTCAGGCCGTTCTTCGCGGCATAGGAACCCTTCCCGTCGCCTGTACCGCCGGCTGCCTGGCTGACGGACGGCGTGAGACCGGCGGAGCACAGCACTATGCCCACTGTGGTGAGGACAAGAAACTCCGAACGTTTGTACATGAAAGCTAAGATTCCTTTGCATTGAAAATTGGCATGGCGGAACGAGAAACGCCTGTGCGGCGGCAGAGAAGAGGCGCCGCCAAGCCGGCAGGCTCCCGGCTCCCGCTTTCCCCCGAGAGGCGGCGAATTCGAGGGGCAAGGGGGTGGTGCGGCCTCTGCCGGTTGCGTCGGGCCACGAGGCTGCAGTGATCAGAGCCCGGCCATCCTGGCCCGTTGAGGCCGAGCCTGCTGTATCAGGCGACGGTGTTGGCGCCGTGCGCCGGCCGGGCGGAATAGCTCCGTCTCCATCTCGTGGCAGGGGTTTTACTGCTCATATCGCGACTCCCAGATGAATAGTCAGGTTGCGCGAGAAGTGATCATGTCCTGACGTCCGATTCCCCGACAACACGGCGGCTCCAAAACCGGCCAGCTGCCCAATGGGGCGGTATTCGGTCATGCGGACCGGGCCTGCCCTACACCGGTACGTGCAGCGGCAGCGGTCTCCTGCCTCCTGTCGCACGATCCCGCGGCGTGACCGGTACCCGTTGCCTCGCGAGTTCCGTGGAATGGTCTGTGGCGGCGCCCAGCCGGGCCGAGGAATGTCATGCGCCGGCGGTGGTACGGGCGCGGGAGCTCCGGCCGACGCGTGCGGAGTTCCCGTACGGTGCGCCCACTGCCCGCCGGGAGGACCGCAGAATCTTCGCCACTTCTCCCTTCGAGCCTCGGTCGGCTCGCCGCCTGGCCCAGCTCTGTCGTGAGCCGTCGTCTTCCGTAGAACGGCTGGTAAAGCCCTCTCGGCACGGAGGACTTGGCGGGCCCGCCGTGAAACCCGCCCGTACGTTCACGTTCGTACCGGGGGGCAGCCGCCTCGCTCGTGCCGAGCGCGGTCTCGACCGTCTCCATCGGGATCCGGCCGACCTGCACCGCCATCGCCGCGTCCCTCAGCAGTACCCTCACCGAGCCGGCGTGCGCAGCCCCAGGTCCCTCAGCATCCGATCCACCAGACTTGGCCCCTTCCCCCACTCCACGACGGCCCGTGCCCGCCGGATCTGGTGCCGGCGCTGGCCGGTTCCAGCGTGCCGCACCCGCCCGTCCGCATCCGGTGAAAATCGACGGGTGGCGCGCCGCTGTACCTCCTCCGAGCGCCGTACCAGCGGCCTCGGCCGACGGTCGAACGGACCTGGCCGGGCGACGCCGCTGCGCAACAGGGCCATGGCGGTCGGTCCGACCAGGAGCGCCAGGACCAAGTCCGCCCGCATCATGGCCAGGCAGCGGGCCCGCCGGACGCCCGTCAGCACAGCTGCGGCGACAGGGGCTGCCCCGTCTGATTCCCGGGGCTCTTGTCAGAGGGGGCTGACAGCATCGCGGCCATGATGCGATTCGAGTGGCGTCCCTTTCTCGAGCGGTGGAGCGCGGAGTGGGCGGACGCCTACGATCCGGAACGCGACGGACCTCGGGGCGGGGAAGGGTGCGCTGCGGCCGGGTGGTTGGGCCGTGAGGCGGCGGCCGCGGCCGGGATCGCCGCGGCCGAAACCCGTCTCGGCGTCACGCTTCCCCCGTCCCTGCGGTCCTTCCTCGCGGTCACCGACGGCTGGCACCACGCGGGCACCTTTGTCTGGCGGCTCGCCGGTTGCGAGGACCTCGACTGGTGCGGTGATCCGCATGACATGAGGGACATGTGGCTGGACGGGGCCGGAGACGACGCCGACGAGGACCTCGTCCGCATGGCCGGCACATGGTCACGCTCCCTTCAACTGGCCACCGAGTCCGACATGGTGGACGTTCTCCTGGATCCCGGGGACGTGGACGCACGGGGGGAGTGGGCCGTGTACACCTGGGCCCCCTGGTGGGCGAGCCCCGCGGAACGTCACCCGTCCTTCCGTCACTTCATGGAGGACATGTACCGGCAGTTCCACTCCATGGCCTCTGACCGGCCCGGCTTCTCGAACGACACCACCCGGGCCCTGGACGAACAGGTCGAGGGGGCGCGGCGTGCTGCCCTGCGCGGTGAGTACGAGGAGGCGCGGGCATCCCTTGCTGATGCCGTCGCGTTCGGCCGGCCGAGGGCGTCCCGGCTCCTGGGCCAGATCGACGCTCTGTGCGGGACGGCAACCGGAGCCGAGGAAGGGGGCTCGCTCAGCGACCCGTACATCGCCCACGAAGCGGTGCCGCTGTCCTGTCGGGCGCAGCCGCAGTACGGCATCCACCGGGAGGAGTCGCTGACGCGGCGGTATCCCGATGTGGACCGGCCCGCGGTTGCCGAGACCCTGCGGGCGATCGAGAAGGGGACGTTCCGGTACCGGGCGGACGGTGTTTTCGGGGAGGCCGTGGAAACGGCGCGCGCGTTGGCCCGGCGAGCGGAACCGGAGGCGGCCTGGCGGACATTGGCTGCCGCGGTGCACGCGTGGACCCCTCGCTCCGCCGAACACATCGCCCCCGTCGGTCTGCTGGCGGATCCTTACCTGGGGCCGGTCCTCACTCCGGAACGCGGCCGCCTTCTGCTGTCCACCCCCCGCGGCCCGGCGGCCACCAGGTATGCCCCGCAACCCGTCGGGGCTGCCCCCGCCGACGGTCTGGGCTGGCTCGCGGGCGCATCTCCTCACGGCTTCCGGATCGTTCTGATCGCCGGCGTGGAACTGTCGGAGGTCCCCCGGCTCCTGGGTGCCGACGACACGACGACCGTCCAGCCGGCCTTGACGGTGGGCGAGGCGTGGCAGGCCCAGCCGGGTGGAGAGCCCTGGGAGGCCCGGACAGTCGTCCGGTTCGGTGCGGCGGGTGAGGGCTGGGTCTTCGCCCATTCCAGCCGGGGCACGGACGCCGTCCAGGACCGCTTCCAGCCCCCCGCCGCACAGGCCTCCTGCGGGACACGGGCCGTGATCGTGACGTACGAACCGCAGGGAGGTTTCGAAGACACCTCCACATTCCACTTCTCCTACGCGGAGAAAGGAGAGCAGCGCTACGGCGCAACCATCCGGGGTGACTCGTGGACGACGACCGGGGAGATACCAACAGAACTCACACCCGCCGGCCTCTTCGCGGGGCGGACCGTTCCCGAAGGCCTCCGTACAGCGCTCGACTCGATCGCCTCATACTTCGGGGTCTCAGTGTCACAGGAGGCGGTGTGCCACGGCCGCCTGGACGGCGTCGAGACCCGCAGCTGGCTCCGCGAGCCGCGTTCCGGGGAGGGCTGGGCCTACTGGACCCGGTCCTGAAGCCGAACCGCTGGGCCCGCCGTGACACGAAGTCCTGCTCCTGCGGGCCATCCGAGCCCGCAGGCCAGGACGGGCCGGACCGGGCACCGCCCCCGGCGGGAGAGGCTCGTCCATGACCGCAGCCACGGTCAAGGCGCACGCCAGCCGGTGTGCGGGCGCGTCGGCGGGCCGACCCGATCGCGGGGCGCCGTCCGGACGCTCGTACGCTCCTTCCGACCTGCTCCCCCATTGAAGAGAGTCTTCGTGCACACCGCTCACCGCTTGATCGCCGCCGTCGCCCTGACCGGTGCCGCGGCCCTCGGGCTCACCGGCTGCCTGTCGTCCGAACCGTTCCCCGGCCAGCCAGGCTCCCGGGTGCTGAACGACTCCGTGACCGCGCTGCGCGGCGCGTCCACGTTCACCGTCAGCGGGACAACGTCCAGGCAGGGTGTACCCACGCAGGTGAACCTGTCGATCAGCGGCACCGGCGAATGCAAGGGCACGATGTCGGCCCCCAGCGGCGGCACCATCGACGTGGTCCGCACCCGGGACCACACCTTCCTCCGGGGCGACGAGGCCTACATCCTCGCCCAGACCAAGGACATGCCCGACGATGAGGCGAGCCGGGCCCGCAAGGAGATGTCGGGCCGCTGGATGCGGACGGAGGCTTCGGACCCTTCCATGAAGGGACTGACCGCTCTGTGCGACCGCGACGGCCTGCTCAGGGAGATCTACAGCATCCCTGACGCGGAGAAGGGCGCACTCACCAAGATCGACGGCCAGGAAGCGGTCACGATCAACACAACCCAAGGGGTCTTCCTCGTCGCCACCGAAGGCGAACCGTTTCTTCTCAAGGTGACCACCACCATCGGCCCGAACCCGTTCGACCTCGCCTTCACCGCCATCAACAAGCCCGTACAGGTGGACATCCCGGCCGACAAGGACGTCTACGACCCCGACGACCTCGGCTGACATCCGCCCAGGCGAGCCCGCACCGCTCGGTTCCGGGCTCGCCAGGCGGAGCCCCATCCGCGCCTGCTCTCACCGTCGCGTTTGATGCGCTCGTTGACCTTCTCGTCCAGCGGCAAGAGCAGGCGCGCGAAGCGCGCGGGTCAGCCGGCCACCGCCTCGATCAGGGAGTACGGGGCGGCGTCGGCGAGCGGGGGTCCCGGCTTCGACGGCCACCTCGGCAGCCGTGCGCGGGCCGTCGCCGATCAGTTCCACGACCTCCGGGCGGACCGCCGCCCGCAGGCGATCGGCCTGGGATACGGGGCAGTCAGGGCTCGGTGGACGTGGTCAGGCCGGCCAGTGCACCGGGCGTGCACCCGGCGAGGGCCTGGACGTCGCGGTGAAGATGGGGCGGGCGGCCGTCATGTGGCCCATCTGCGGCAGTTCAGGCCGACACCGGCCTGACTCTTGTCGACTGTGGCCTCGCTTTCAGCCAGGCCTCGATGTCGATGCGTCTTCGGCCTCTCTCCAGTGCTCCCTGGTCGTTGACGGACTTACGGCGTAGCGAGAGTTGGGAGAGCGGTCAATCGGTGGGACGAAGGTCGGTGATCAGGCGAAAGCGTTGCAGAACCGCCGGTGTCGCGTCGTTCACGGTGAAGTCGGGGTCCTCCAGCGCCGCACGCATCTCTTCGCTGTGCCAGAACCGCTCGTGGCCTGCCCGCCATGCGGCCACGCTGGTGTCCCCTTCCCCTTCGTCCACGACGTGCGCGAGGTCCACCTGCGCGAGCGGGACGACGCGCACGGCGGTCACCTCGATGATCGCGACCGGTCGATCGTCCGAGTCGATGACCACCGAACGGCTGCCGACTTCCGGCAGGGGCTCCCCCTCATGCTCGTAGTCGGCGACGAGTGTTGTCGTGGAGGTCTTGGAACCGTCGAGGATCGCTGCGACGAGCTGGTCGCGAAGTGGCCCGGGGAAGGCGAACTCCGCCCTGTCCATCGAGGCGAGGTCTGCGGATGGTGAGGTCGGGTCAGACGTCATGCGATCACGGTAACGACGTATTCCGCGCAAACCGACAGAAGCGGACGTGTCGCGGCAAGGTCGCGGGGTGCCTCCGCGCCGGCTCTGGACCGAGGGTGTCGGCTCGCGGGAGCATCCACGCGCGGGTCCGACCAGCTTCGTCCGACCGGTCGGAGATCGCTTCCCGCATCGCGGGTGGTCGCCTCCCGGCAGGTGCTCTTTCGCTCCTGGTGCGTTCCACGGCTCGGGCGACGGGTTCGAGGCTGCGGCCCCCGCCGCATCCGCGGCGGGCGTCCGCGGGAGACTCTCCGAGGGTGCGGCTATGCGGCGCCCACCGCTGCGAGCACCGCCACCGGCAGGAGCAGAATCCACTGCGGCAGCCGGAGTAGTGGTCTGGGCCAGCCGACGGACAGCGTGACGACCAGGAAGACTGCCGCGTACGCGATGAAGTGCGCGGTCACGAACCATGCCACCAGGCCCCTCTCCGGCGTACCGTCCGTCAGGGAGAGGTAGAGCAGAGCGAGTCCGGAGAGCACCAGGTCGACGCTCACCATGTGCCACACGGCGTGCAGGACCCGCTTGGGTTCGTCCGCGAGCCCGCAGGAGAGCAGCGGGCGCACCACATCGCGGTGCCCGCCGGCGATGTGCACCGCGGCCACACCGAGCGCGGTGGTCCCTGCCGCGAGAAGCCAGCCGTTCACCGGACCTCGATCCCCTTGGCCACGACAGCGGCCAGTAGTGCGGCCAGTTGCGGGTCAGGGTGTTCCCCGACCAGCCCCACGTGGAAGAACACGGCTCCTGCCAGCGTGTCCAGGACCAGGTCCACGGGCGTTTCGGCCGCGATCTCCCCGCGCAGGACGGCGCGTTCGAAGACGACCAGCAGCCGTTCCTTCGACGGGGCCAGGAAGTCGGCGCGGATGCGCGCCTTCAGTTCCGGATCGGCGGCGAAGTCGGCGAGCAGCCCCGGGAGTGCCGCCGCGGCGGCAGGTGCGCGGAACTCGTCGACCAGGCCCTGCAGAAGGGCGGTCAGATCCCCGGCCAGCGTTCCGGTGTCCGGGGTCGGAGCATCGTCAGTGGTGGTGAAGACGGCCTCGAAGACCAACTCCGGCTTGCCCGACCACCGCCGGTAGATCGTGTCCTTGCCGACACCGGCCCGCGCGGCCACCGCCCCGATCGATGTCGCGGCGTAGCCGGCCTCGACCACCAGCTCTGCGGTCGCGCCGACGATCGCTTCGTGTGAGCGGGGATCTCGGGGACGCCCTCTGGAGGGCGGGGAGGAACTCATGGCATTTACCTTACGGGTCGACCCGTAAAGTAATCAAGGGGCTTGCGGCTTCCTGCCGCGGCGGCGTCTTCGAACGGCGGCTGATCGTCGATGCGATCAGTGCGGTGAAGTCGGTGCGTGGCATCAGGCCGGCGGTGTCGAGTGGGGGCACGAGGCCGTGGGCGGTGGGCCGTGGAGACTGCGCCGCAAGGAGTCGCCGAGGGCGGGCTGCTGCTGCGGCGCCCTCTCGGCCACGCTTGCGGTTCAGACCCGAGAAGCCGACCAGGGGGCCCTCTGCTCCACCGCGCTGTTGAGGCAGCCCGCTCGCGTCGGTGGCCCGGCGACTCCGGTCTCGGAGGCGCCGGGCCACCGGGTGTTGCGCTAGCTCACCCGCGGGTTCTGCGCCGGTCGGCGCCTGCGGGGCTACTTGGGCATCAGGACGGTGTCGACGATGTAGACGTTGGCGTTGGCGGTCTTCACGTTGCCGCAGACCACGTTCGAGGTGTCGTTGACCCTGTAGGACTCGCCTGCGCCGGAGGTGTTGACCATGCCCTTCTGCAGGGTCTCGAAGCTGCCGTTCTCGAGCTGCTTGGGCGTGAGCTTCTGGCCGACGACGTGGTAGGTGAGGATCTTGGTGAGGGTTGCCTTGTCTGCGAGGACCTTGTCGAGGTCGGCCTTCGGGATCTTCGCGAAGGCGTCGTCGGTCGGCGCGAAGACGGTGATGTCCTCGGCGTTGTTGAGGGTGTCGACGAGACCGGCCTGCTTGACCGCGGCGACCAGCGTGGACAGCGCCGGGTTGTTGGAGGCGGCGGTGGCGACCGGGTCCTTGGCCATGCCGTCGAAGGAACCGGCGCCCTCCTTCGGGACACCGGCACACGCAGCGCCGAACGGCTGATCGCCGGTCGTCGAGTCGTCCATCGGGTTGCTCGTACCGGTCTTGGCCTCATCACCGGCGGCCGCGGGGGCGGCCTTGGTCTCGCCGGAGTCGGAGCAGGCCGCGAGGGAGAAGGGCAGCACGGCGGCTGCGGCGACGGCGACGGCGGTACGGCGGATCTTCAGGCTGTTCATGATCAGTTGCTCCCCTTGAGCTTCTGTCGGTCTTCTGGGGGTGGTGCTGCCGAGCCGGTCCCGAGGTGGGCCCGGGCCGGGGGTCTAGGGGACGGTGACGAAGACGCTGTGCCAGCCGCTCGCCCCGTCGGGGGTCGTCCGCGCCCGTTGCTCGGTCTGGATCTGGCCGGTGCCGTCGGTGGCGCGGACGGTGATCGTGTGTCCGCCGGGGGTGGCCTGCCACGGGTAGGACCACTGCCGCCAGGTGTCCAAGCCCGCCTGGACGGCGAGGTCGGCGTCCTTCCAGGGGCCGTCGTCGATGCGGATCTCGACGCGGGTGATGCCGCGGCGCTGGGCCCAGGCGACGCCGGCGATGGCGACGGGGCCGGCGGCGGGGCGGGCGAAGGCCTTGGGGGTGTCGATGCGGGACTGGGTCTTGATCGGCGCGCGGCGGGCCCACTTCCGCTTCACCCAGTACGGGTCGTAGGCGTCGAAGGTGGTCAGCTCGATGTCGGTGATCCACTTGCAGGCCGACACGTACCCGTACAGGCCCGGCACGAGCATGCGGACGGGGAAGCCGTGGTCGAAGGGCAGGGGTTCCCCGTTCATGCCGATGGCGAGCATCGCGTCCCGGCCGTCCATGACGTCCTCGACCGGCGAGCCGAGGGTCATCCCGTCCACGGACCGGGCCACCAGCTGGTCGGCCGTGCCGCCCTGGGACGGCGGTCGGACCCCCGCTTCCCGAAGGAGCTCGGCCAGGGGGACGCCGAGCCAGCGGGCGGTGCCGAGGTAGGGGCCGCCGACCTCGTTCGAGACACAGGTCAAGGTGATGTCGCGCTCGATGAGCGGGCGGGCCAGGAGCTGGTCGAGGCTGTAGGTGCGCGGTCCGATGACGCCCTGGCCGTGGAGGCGCAGCCGCCAGGTGCCGGCGTCGACCATGGGGACGGCGAGTGCGGTGTCGACGCGATAGAAGTCCCGTACGGGTGTGGTGAAGGCGCTGATGCCGTCCACCTTCAGCTGGGCGCCGGCCGGAACCACGGGGGCAGGAGAGGCGGGGGCGGGCAGGCGGAGGGAGTCGCGCGAGGCGACGGCTCCCTGCCCCCGCTCTCCGGACAGCACGCGGCCCAGTGCTCCGGCGGTGGCGGCAGCGGCCGCGGTGGCGGCAGCGGCGTTGAGGAACTTCCGCCGGCTCCAACCGCCCCCGCTGCGCTGGGCCCTGTTCGGCGAGCCGGCCCGGTCGGCTTGGCCCGCCAGGACGTAGAGCACCGCGGCGCCTGCCACCGCGCCCGCCACGGAGGGCAGGACGTCCGCGGCTCCGGCGCTGTCGGGCCGGCTCAGGGCGGCGGCCCCGCCGAGGATCCCGAACAGCAGCACCCCGGCCGCCCCCGCCCGCCGGTAGCGGAGGGCGAGGATGCCGAGGGCGATCGCGAACAGGGTCAGCAGGACGAGGATGCCGAGTTGGAGGGCGAGCCTGTCGTTCTCTCCGAAGGTGCGGATCGCGAAGTCCCTCGCCGATGCGGGGGCCCGGTCGATGACCGCGCCTCCGACCACCGTCACCGGTCCGGACGCGGGCCGTACCAGGGCGGCCATCAGCTCGGCCACCGCCAGCGCGGCGAACCCGGCCAGCAGGCCGGACAGGGCCCCGAGGCCGGCCGGGGTG
This sequence comes from Streptomyces sp. NPDC060232, assembly GCF_042726555.1. Classification (NCBI taxonomy): domain Bacteria; kingdom Bacillati; phylum Actinomycetota; class Actinomycetes; order Kitasatosporales; family Streptomycetaceae; genus Streptomyces; species Streptomyces sp. NPDC060232. The sequence continues at coordinate 75,752 of NZ_JBHXAG010000022.1, forward strand.
ACGGTGGTGCGGAAGCTGCTCACATGCGGCATTCGGCGGCACCCATCAGGCGGATTGGCCCGTCACCCGAACGAATGAGTCCCGGTGTCGGGAGGGGTCAGGCGTCGCGCACGGGAACCTCGCGGGCTGCTGTGCAGGGCGCGCGCTCACGGCCGGCCGGGGCAGTGGAAGCCGCTGAGTGGGCACACCGGGCGCCGACTGCGTCACCGGGAAGCCGCCGCAGCGTTCCACTGGCGGGCAGCCGCAGCCGGCACCCGTCACACCCAGTACGAGCTGACCGGAATGCCGGCAGAGGACGGCAACCTCGACGGCCCGGCCATCGAGGGAGCCGCTGGTCGCGTTGAAGGCTCCCGCCGGCCTTGCGGGTACGTCGTCGCCCAGACCGGCGCGGACGCGGCGTGCGAGCTCGGCGCCCGCGAGGTGCCGTTCAAGGCGGTGGCGACCGCCCTCGGTACGAGCGAGGCCGCGGCCCGCAGCCACCTCAACGGCTACCGCCACCCCTGGCCCCCGCCCGACATCGCTCACCACAGCGCCTGTCTCGCGACAGGGTCGATGCCGTCGGGTGTGAAGGGGCCTCCGGCCGCCTGCACCACCACAGCTCACCGCCCCGATCGGGGTACGGAGCGTCCCGAGTACGGAGCGTCCCGACGAGATCGATCACGATCAGCTGACGGTCAGCCCTCGGCCGACTCGCCCGGGGCGGGACGGCACGCCAGATTCGGACATCCCCCTGTACGGTCTGACCGCATGTTAGGGATATGAGCGGAAAGATCCACTAAGCAGGAGGTATGCCAGGATGCGTGCGACTCTTCTTCGTGTGGCGACCGTGCTGGGCAGCGCGGCAGTGCTGGCAGCCGTCGGCGTCGGTACGGCCGGCGCCGACGGCGTGGGCAGCTCAGGCATCGGCAACCACGGCGTCGGTAACGCCGGTGTCTTCAACGACGGCGTAGGAAACGCCGGTGCCTTCAACCACGGCGTAGGAAACGCCGGCATCGCCAACTGGGGACTGGGCACCGCCGGCATCGCGAACTCAGGCATCGGCAGCCACGGCATCGGCAACTCGGGCATCGGCACCGCCGGCATCGGCAACTGAGACGGCCCGCGGGCCCGCACGACCGAGCGAGACGACGCGCCCGGCTGGTGGCCGGGCGCGTCCGCCTGAGCCCCGCCCCTGAGCGGTGGGCTGGAGACGTGCGGGCTTCGGGGTAGGCCCGTCCGGTCCGCGGCGGCGCCGCGGCGCCCTTGTGCGGCGGTTACGGCGTGTGGGGCGAGAAGCGGGGCAAGGGCTGTCGGAGGCAGGCCTTGGGCGAGTCCTGGGTCTCATTCCAGGCAGCTCAGCGTCTGCATGGCCTCGCGCTCTATACGGGAGAGGTCGCCGAGGACCGAGCCGGCCTGGACGAGGCACTGCGCATCGCCCGCTTCACCGGCCTTCTTGATCAGGGCTGCTGCGTGCGTCCACAGGGTGGCTGCCTCGGTGTACAGCGTGTGGCCGGTGCGCAGGTGGTTGCTGTCGAGCAGGTCGGTGCATTCGGCGAGGAAGTCGCGGTAGAGGTTGCGGAAGAGGGCGCCACCGGTGCCGGCTTCCTCCATCAGAAGGGCGGCCTGCGGCAGGTCCAGTTGTGGGTTGCCGGTGCGCTGGAGCCATGTGCGTACCAGCCGGCCGGCCTTCTCGATGCCTCGGTGTCCGAGGTTGGCGATGGGCGGGTTGAGGAAGGCGTCGGCGCAGGCGGTGATGGCGGGGACCATCTGTTTATGGGGGGCGGGCAGGTTTCTCGGAGCGGTGAGGGTGAAGGAGCGGTGCTTGGCGGTCATCGGGCCTGGCGCGGCTCTGGCCCGGGCGAGGCTGGCCAGGGTGGTGGCGACTGCTCCGCCTTGCCGGTCGGTGTCCACCAGGTAGGCCTTGTGGTCGTCGTAGCCGTATAGGGCGACGATGTGGCCGCCGAAGTGGATCTTCGAGTCGAAGTAGTCGAGGTGGTGGCTGTCGAGCTGGAGTCCGACGGGGTGGCCGGCGTCAACAGCGGCCGCCGCGTTGTCCCATGCCTTGCGCGGGGAGGTGGTCTCCTGGATCAGGAGCTCCAGTCCGAGCCTACTGGCCAGGTTTCTCGTGAGGTCGAAAGGTCTGACCCGTCCCCCGAGGAAGGGGAAGCCCATGTTCTTGCCGTCCCAGTAGATGAAGGACAGACCGGAGCCGAGGCCGAACAGCATGGGCTCGGACAGGTCGAGTCCTTGGTGCCGCAGCAGCACCCCCAGGGCTGTCGTCTCGCAGTGCTGCATGCCGCGGGCATCGATGTCTGTGACCGTGGTCATGTCGTGCTCTCCTGGACGGGGATGATCAGTCGGGTCGTCAGTTCTTCTGGCGGTGCCTGTGCCGGTCCGACGAGGTACGCCTCGCGTACGGGTGCTTGCGGGCGCAGTCCGCGCTCGTGGATGGCGGCGAAGAGTGCGTGGTAGGCCAAAGGCAGTTGTGTGTAGGGCCCGATGTGCATGGTCTCGGCAACGAGTCCGCCGGGCAGCACCTCGAATTCCAGGCCGGGCATGTCTTCCTCCTGCGGGGTCTGCGCTCCGACGGAGATCTCCATCCGCTCTTCCAGGTCCAGCGGGTACAGGCCCCACAGCGGCGGCTCCCATGCGGTTCCCGTCCTGCCGAGCACGGGCAGCAGTCGGCCTGCGCACTCTTCGACCCTGGTTCCGATCTCCGCGGGGGTACAGACCGCTCGCGCCACCGCCAGCCGTCGCTCCGGCTCTCTGCCCAGGCGCACCTCGTAGCCGGGCAGACCGCCCTGGGCCAGCCGCTCCAGCAGCTCCAGCCGGGCTTGGTCCCTGCTGATCCGCTCGGCCAGCCGGTCCCGCTCGGCGCGCATGATCCCGGCCCTGCGCTCAGGCCCGGCGGCCAGTGCCTGGGCGATCACGGCCAGGGGGAGATCCATTTCGCGCAGCAGGGCGATGGTCAGGGCATCGCGCGCCTGTTCGGGTGCGTAGTAGCGGTAGCCGGAGCCGGCGTCCACGCGGATCGGAGCCAGCAGCCCCATGTCGTCGTAGTGCCGTAGCTGCTTCACGCTGAGGCGGCACAGGCGGGCGAAGCGCCCGATGGTGAGAAGTTCGTTGCGCACGCCGCCATGGTGGACTCTCCCACCGTGGGAGAGTCCAGCTTCCATGGGCACGCCGGCAGGGGTTCCGCACGGCACCGGCCGGCCGGTGCCGTGCGGTGCGGTGCCGGGGGTCAGGCGGCCGGGGCGGGGAAGCGGGCCCAGACGCGGTGGGTCCCCATCTGTTCGGTGAGCCGGCGCAGAGCGGCCGGGCCGTCGTCGGCGAGGACGACGCCTGCCTCTGCGTTGTGGATGCCGGCTGCTTCGAAGAGGTGCTCCGCGCCGTTCCAGCCTCCGACGGCCTTGCCGTGCCGGTACGCCTCGGCGAGCAGCGCCAGGACGCGTGGGTCGGCGGCGGCGGGCCGGGGGTCGCCGGCCTTCGCGTCGCGGGCGCCGTAGGCGTCCGCTCCCGCTGCGGGCACGCCGGCGAACAGCAGTGCGTCGAACTCGACGGATCGTGCGGCCGCGTAGGTGCGCTGCACGGTGACCGGGCCTGCGTCGCCGGCCAGGCGTCCGCCGACGGGGGCGACCACCAGCGGCACCATGCCCGCGTCGAGGACGGCCTGGCGGACCTCGGCCACGCCGGCCAGGTCGCCGGCCGCATCGGTGACGATGGCGATGGTCCGCCCGTCCAGCGGCCAGGTCTGTCCGATCTGGGACAGGCGCGGGCTGGGGTGGGCGTCCACGAGCGGTTCGGTGGCGGCCGGTGCGGGCAGTCCCAGCCCGGCGGCGACCTCGGCGCACAGCCGGCCGTCGATGTTGGCCAGCGTCTGCAGGACCCGTTCCTTGACGGTCTGCTCGTAGCACTTGGACAGTTCGAAGGTGTAGGCGGCGATGATGTGTTCGCGTTCCACCGCGTTCATGCTCAGCCAGAACAGCCGTGGTTGGGAGAAGTGGTCGTCGAAGGAGGCGGGTGCCTCGCGGACCTTGCGTGCGGCCGGGAGTTCGACGGGGACCTCGATGAAGGCGCCGGTGTCGGCGCCGGCGAGGAAGGGGCAGCCGCCGTCGAGGCTGTTGGGGTGGTACGGCGCCACGCCGCGGTGCACGGCGCTCTGGTGCATGCCGTCGCGGAGCATGTCGTTGACGGGCGCGTGGGTGCGGTTGACAGGCAGCTGGGGGAAGTTGGGGCCGCCGAGCCGGGTGATCTGGGTGTCGAGGTAGGAGAACATGCGCCCGGCCAGCAGCGGGTCGTCGGTCGGGTCGATGCCGGGGACGAGGTGGCCGGTGTGGAAGGCGACCTGTTCGGTCTCGGCGAAGAAGTTCGACGGGTTAGCGTTCAGGGTCAGCAGGCCGAGCGGCTTCACCGGTGCCAGCTCTTCGGGAACGATCTTCGTCGGGTCGAGGAGGTCGATGCCTTCGAACGTCTGCTCCGGGGTGTCGGGGAAGGTCTGGATCCCCAGTTCCCACTGCGGGTACGCGCCCGACTCGATGGCGTCGGCCAGGTCGCGCCGGTGGAAGTCGGGATCGACACCTCCGAGGATCTGGGCCTCCTCCCACACCAGGGAGTGCACGCCCAGTCGGGGCTTCCAGTGGAATTTCACCAGCGTGGTGGCGCCCTGGGCGTTGACCAGGCGGAAGGTGTGGACGCCGAAGCCCTCCATCATGCGGTAGGAGCGGGGGATGCCGCGGTCGGACATGTTCCACAGTGTGTGGTGGGTGGCTTCGGTGTGCAGGGAGACGAAGTCCCAGAAGGTGTCGTGGGCGCTCTGCGCCTGCGGGATCTCCCGGTCGGGGTGCGGTTTGCCGGCGTGGATGATGTCGGGGAACTTGATCGCGTCCTGGATGAAGAAGACCGGGATGTTGTTCCCGACCAGGTCGAAGACGCCTTCCTCGGTGTAGAACTTCGTGGCGAAGCCGCGGGTGTCGCGCACCGTGTCGGCCGAGCCGCGGGAGCCGAGCACGGTGGAGAACCGTACGAACACGGGCGTCTCGGCGTCGGCGGCGAGGAACGCCGCCTTCGAGACGGCCGCGCCGGTGCCGTAGGACTGGAAGACGCCGTGCGCGGCCGCGCCGCGGGCGTGGACCACGCGCTCGGGGATGCGCTCGTGGTCGAAGTGCATGAGCTTCTCGCGCAGGTGGTGGTCCTGCAGCAGCACCGGTCCGCGCGGGCCGGCCTTGAGCGAGTGGTCGGTGTCGTGGAGCCGCGTGCCCTGGGCGGTGGTGAGGTACGCGCCGCTCTGTGCCGTCCGGGCCTGCTCGTCGCCGGTGGGCTGCCCGGTGGGGCTGACGGTCTCCGGGCCCCTCTGGTCGGCCTTCGGCGGCAGCGGCTCGACAGGCTGGACCGGCTCGGTCAGCTGCGGGGACGTGGAGGCCGGCTTGCCCGGGATCCCCTCCTCGGGACCGTGCTCGGCCCCTCCCCCCTGCACGGCGTCGGCGATCTTGTCGGTCACGGCTTTCAACGGGTTCTTCTCGGGCATCACATCTCCAGGACGCAGGAGCCGGGCGATACACGTGTGACCCCATGCCCTGCCTCCCAAACGGAGCTATAGCGGCAAAGGGGACGGGGGTGTAGGTGGTGTCGTCCGCCCCTCTGCCGCATCGTGGGGCTCAATGGTGCGGGTGAACGAGTCACCGGACGATGCGCACCAGGTACCCGACGGGGTCAGCGAGAAGACCGTCGCCGCACTGGGCGCCCTCTCCAAGGCCCTGGAGACGACCGAGCGGGCCCGAGGGCACCTGTACGGATTCCACCAGCTGACGGGAACCGCGGACTTCCAGCTGGACGACGCCGTCAGGCTGCTGCGGGAAGCGGGCCACGAGGCGCAGGCGCGCCTGGTGGAGCAGGAGGTCCTCGGCCGGAACGTCATCCCCGGGCACTGGACCTTCCAGATCGTCGAGGCGTACAACGAAACCTACTACAGGCCTTTCGCCGTGATCGAGCAGGACATCATCGCCCAGCTGGGCAGAGGCCGCGACCATCTGCACGAGGCGCGTCTGAAGGAGCGCCGGCGCACGCCCGGCCACCCCGACCACGGCTTTTGACATCCTCCCCCCTTGTAGGGGGGAGATTCCCGCCTACCGCGCCGCTGGAGGCTGCGGTGTCGAGCGTGTGCGGGCGCCGGGCCGCCGCAGTCGGCCGCCTGGCCACTTCACGCAGCCGGGTTCAGGCAATCTGCAAATTGCAGAAGTCTGCAATTTCATAGATGCTAATGATGGCTGTGTTCGCAGGTAGCCGCGGGCACAGCGCCAGGCGTGTGCCCCGCTCGGGGTGGTGAAGAAGGGTGCGAGACCGTGCCGGTTCCGCTGTACCAGGCCAAGGCCGAGTTCTTCAGGATGCTCGGGCACCCGGTGCGGATAAGGGTTCTGGAGCTGCTGCAGGACGGTCCGATGCCGGTGCGGAGCCTGCTGGCGGCGATCGAGGTCGAGCCGTCCGCGCTGTCGCAGCAGCTCGCGGTCCTGCGCCGTTCGGGGATCGTCACCTCGACCCGTAACGGCGCGACGGTCGTCTACGAGCTGGCGGGCGGGGACGTCGCGCAGTTGATGGCGGCGGCACGGCGGATCCTGACCGAGGTCCTGACCGGGCAGAGCGAGCTGCTGGAAGAGCTGCGCGAGTCCGAGGCTGCGGCCTCGTGAGCGTGCACGCCTTCCTGGCTTCCGCGCTCGGGCGGGTCTGCTCGGTGCTGCCGGACCGGGCCGACTTCGCGGCGATGGGGCGCAGTCCCCGCCGGGACCTCCTGGCCGGGCTGACCGTGGCGATCGTCGCGCTTCCCCTCGCGCTCGGCTTCGGTGTCTCCTCCGGGCTCGGCGCCGAGGCGGGACTCGCCACCGCTGTGGTCGCCGGCGCGCTCGCCGCGCTGCTGGGCGGGTCGAACCTCCAGGTGTCCGGTCCGACCGGTGCGATGACCGTGGTCCTGGTGCCGATCGTCGCCCGGTACGGGCCCGGCGGTGTCCTGACCGTCGGCCTGATGGCCGGCGTGCTCCTGATCGGCCTCGCGCTGCTGCGGGCCGGGCAGTACATGCGGTACGTGCCGGCGCCGGTGGTGGAGGGGTTCACCCTCGGGATCGCCTGCGTCATCGGCCTCCAGCAGATACCCAACGCACTCGGGGTCGACAAGCCCGAGGGTGAGAAGGTCGTGCCGGTGGCGTGGCAGGCGCTCGTGGAGTGGCTGGCGTTCCCGAACTGGTCCGCGATCGGCCTCTCGGCCGGGGTCGCGGCGGTGATGCTGGCGGGTGCCCGGTGGAAGCCGGCGATCCCGTTCTCGATCGTCGCGGTGATCGCGGCCACCGTGGTCGCACAGGTCTTCCACCTGGACGCGGCGGCCCCGATCGGGGACCTGCCCTCCGGGCTCCCCGCCCCCTCCCTCGCCTTCCTCGACGCCTCCGCCCTCGGCTCACTGCTCGCCCCGGCGGTCGCAGTCGCGGCACTCGCCGCGCTGGAGTCCCTGCTGTCGGCGACGGTCGCGGACGGGATGACGGTGGGGCAGCAGCACGACCCGGACAAGGAGCTGTTCGGGCAGGGCATCGCCAACCTGGCCGCCCCTCTGTTCGGCGGCGTCCCCGCCACCGCCGCCATCGCGCGCACGGCTGTCAACGTCCGCAGCGGCGCCTCCTCCCGCCTGGCCGCACTCACCCATGCCGCCGTCCTCGCGGTGATCGTGTTCGCCGCGGCGCCCCTGGTCTCGAAGATCCCCCTCGCCGCGCTGGCCGGCGTGCTGCTGGCGACCGCGATCCGCATGGTGGAGGTCGGCTCCCTGCGCGCGATGGCGAAGGCGACCCGCTCCGACGCCGCCGTGCTCGTCCTCACCGCCGCGGCCACCCTGGCCCTCGACCTCGTATACGCGGTGATCATCGGTCTGGTCGTCGCGGGCGCCCTGGCCTTGAAGGCGGTGGCGAGCCAGGCCCGGATGGAGCAGGTCGACCTCCGCCCGGACCTGCCCGGCGAGCACAGCGACGAGGAGCACGCCCTGCTGGCCGAGCACATCGTCGCCTACCGCATCGACGGGCCCCTCTTCTTCGCCGCCGCCCACCGCTTCCTCCTGGAACTCTCCGAGGTCTGCGACGTCAGGGTGGTCATCCTGCGCATGTCGAGGGTGACCGCCCTGGACGCCACCGGCGCACTCGTCCTCAAGGACGCGGTGGAGAAGCTGAACCGGCGCGGCATCGCCGTCCTCGCCTCCGGTATCCGGCCCGGCCAGCGCCAGGCCCTCGACGCCGTCGGCGCCCTGGAGCTGCTGCGCCCGCAGGGCCGCGAGTACGCCACCACCCCGGAGGCGATCGCCGGCGCCCGCGAACACCTGGAGCAGGCGGGCCTGCTCCCGCTCGAACACCGACCGCACCGTTTCCGGAAGGCCGCACGATGACCGTCCCCGCCGACCGCCGCATCCTGCTTGAGGTTTCCGGCACCGAGGCCCTGTGGCTCCTCGAAGGCTCCGCCCAGGGCCGACTCGTCTACGTCCAGCGGGACCTGGCCGTCGTCCGGCCCGCCGCCCACGTGATGGAGTACGGGCGCCTCGTCGTCCGCGCCCCCGTGCAGGCCGCGGCCGTCCCCGGCCGGGCGATGCTGACCTACCAGGTGGATGAGATCCGCAGCCCGGCCGGGACCGGCTGGACGGTCAGCGCCCACGGCCCGGCGGACGTCATCTCGGACCCGGACGAGGCCGCCCACTACCAGCGCACCCTGCCCGGCTGGGCCCACGGCCCGCACGACACCCTGCTGCGCCTGCACCCGCAGCAGGTGTCCGGGTTCCGCCTGGCCCGCACCGTGACAGAGGCGAGCCGGTGAGCGGGCCGGCCCAGACGACGCCCCACCGGCATGTGCCGGACGTGCCGGCCATGGGCACGGCCGTCCGCACCGCCCGCGAGACCACCGACAAGCCGAGGACATGACGATGACGATTGAATGGCGCTACACCACCGGCCAGGAGCTGGGCGTGCTGTCCCTGGCCGGGTATCTCGGCGCGGACGCCACCGACCGGTTCACCGGCGCGATCGGCTGGGCGCTGGCCCGGGGCACCGGCCCGGTCATCCTCGACCTGACGGGGCTGCTGGGCTGGTCCGCCGGCGGGCAGATCGCCGTCGCCCAGGCCGCCCGTCGCCTCGCCGAGAACGGGCGCCGCCTCGAACTCGCGGCGATCCCCGCGGACGGCTCCCTCGTCCCGGACGCCACCTGCCCGCCCGTCCCGGTCCACTGCGACCTCGGCGCCGCCCTGGCCGCCCACGGGGCGCAGGGCACGGGCAAGTACTGGAGCACCGATGACTGGCCCGCCCCGCAGGCTCCCGGGGAACCCGCCCTCGCCTGAGACCGGCCCCCTGCTCCCCCTGCTCCCCCTGCTCCCCCTGCTCTCCCTGCGAGAGCAGGGAGAGGGCCTGGAGACCCGATTTCCGCGGAAGGGGCCGGCCCGCGGGCGGCCGGCCGCGCGCCTCGAAGGGCGCCCGCACGGTCCCGCGAGTTGCAGGGATCTGCAATTGTGGAGGTCACAGGTGTGAGGAGGGGCGAACGGATGCCCCACGAAGGAGCGGTTCCGGGTGGATGAGATGGGCAGTCAGGGCAGGGCTACGCAGGCGAGCACGCCGCTGTACCAGCTGAAGTCGGAGTTCTTCAAAACGCTGGGGCACCCGGTCCGCATCCGCGTCCTGGAGCTGCTGTCGGTGCGCGAACACGCGGTCGCCGAGATGCTGCCGGAGGTCGGGGTGGAGGCTGCCAGCCTCTCCCAGCAGTTGGCCGTCCTGCGCAAGGCCAACCTGGTGGCCACCCGCCGGGAGGGCTCGAACGTGTACTACTCGCTGACCGACTCGCAGATCGCCGAGCTCCTGGCGGTCGCCCGCGGCATCCTCTCCGGGGTGCTGGAGGGCCAGGCCGAACTCCTGGCCGACCTCCGAGCCAGCCGCACCCGGTAGAAGAGGGGCCGGCTCCACGGCGGAGGGTGCCGGCCCTGCGCGGGCCCGCCCCCCGTGTGGCGGCCGCGCCCTCCCGCGCAACCCCCGTCGGCCTGGCCCTCATCGTGGTCACTTCTGGGCGTGCTGGCCCAGGTAGAACAGCAGCCAGATGAACCCGGCGAACGCGTGCGTACCGAAGATGTAGAAGAAGGCACGCATCGCGACGCCCTTCTCCTTCCACTTCTCGTGGTCCGCCGACTCTTCGGCGGAGGTGTCAGCCGTCATGGTGTGCTTCCGTCTCGGGTCGATGGTGCGGGTGGGTGGTGGGGGCGGACCAGAACCTGCATGCCGTGCTCGTCGGCGTACGCGATGACGGCCGCGACCTCCCCGGCCTCGACCGTACGGGCAGCCTGCTCGGGGCCCGCGCCGAGGTAGGTGATCTCATACAGCCGCCCCGCCCCGTGGCCGCCGCTGGTCATGGTGTGCCCCCCGGCAGGGTGAAGCGGACGGCCGGCATTGCGGGGTCCGGCCCGGCTGTCACCGAGGCCTCGCGGGAGCCGGTTGCGCTACAGGCTTCATCGGCCGTCCCCGCCGGTGGCCACGCCGTGATCGCGGGCCATCCGCAGGGCGTCCTCCAGTTCCTCCGCGGCCTGCGCCTCCTCGAAGGCATCGCGGGTCTCCCGCGCAGCCTGGAGACGGGCCCGTGCCCTACGGACACGTTCCCGTGCCGCTTCCTCGAACCCGGACACACCCCGACCCCCGTCCACCAAATCCAGAACTTGCAAATTGCATAACTCTGCAAGTCTAGCGCTGCGGGTCCGGCGGCCGGCCGTACCGGGTCGCCGGTCACGGCCCGGCGCCCCCCGCGGCCGGCCTTGGACGCCGGAGCCAGCCGGCGTCCGCCGCGCGGATAGGCTGACCGCGTGGTCCGGCCCCCTCGTACGGGCCGGCCGGAAAAGACGAGCCGGCAGGGCGAGCCGTCCTCCACGTCGCAGGAGGTGTCCATGCGGTTGGCACGCCTCCTCCTCGGCGCCGCCTTGGCCCTCGCGGTGCCGCTCGCAGGGTGCACCGGCGCCGACGAGCCGGCCCGCCTGTCCGGGGTGATCACGGTGGCCACCGGCAACCAGGGCGGTGTCTACGCGGAGTACGGCGCCGGTTACGCGGGCCTCATCGAGCGCCTGCCGGACGTGTCCGGCCGGGCGCTGCACACCGGTGGCAGCGTGGAGAACCTGGCTCTGGTGGACCAGGGGAAGGCGCAGGTGGCGTTCGCCCTCGCGGATTCGGCCGCGGACGCGGTCGCCGGGCGCCCGCCCTTCTCCGGGCGGTCGCCCGTGGTGGCCCTCGCGGCGCTCTACGACAACCACGTGCAACTCGTGGTCCGCGCGGACAGCCCCGTCCGCAGCGTGAAGGAGCTGCGCGGGGCGCGGGTCTCGGTGGGCTCCGAGGGCTCTGGAACCACCCTGATCGCCGAACGCATTCTGAAGGTCGCCGGGCTCTCGCGGGACGAGGACGTGAGCACGCAGCGGCTCGATGTCCGTGAGTCGACGCGTGCTCTCGCCGAGGGGCGCATCGACGCGTTCTTCTGGAGCGGGGGCCTGCCCACCGCAGCGATCACCGAGTTGCGCGGGTCGACCCCGATCCGTCTGGTGGACCTCGCCGAGGTGGTCCCGCCGCTGACCCGGGACTACGGCGAGCTGTACACCCAGACCACGGTGCCCGCCGTTGTCTACGGCGCGCAGAGCGCGGTGACCACGGTGAGCGTGCCGAACTTCCTGGTGGTGCGGCAGGACATGCCGGACGCGCAGGCGTACTGGCTGACCCGGCTGCTGTTCGAGGGGCAGCCGCAGTTGATAGGCGCCCATCCGGAGGCCCGCCGTCTGGACCGCCGCACCGCGATCGCCAGCCATCCGCTGGACCTGCACCCGGGTGCCGCCCGCTGGTATCGCCAGTCGCATCCCTGATGCTTCAGGGCCGGGGTGCGCCGGCCTGGGGGGCGGGGGCGGCCGGCAGCCGGACCGTCGCGGCCAGACCGTGCGGATCGGCTGCTGCCAGGTGCAGTTCGCCGCCGCCCGCCTGCGCCAGCATCCGGGTGAGGGCGAGGCCGAGGCCGTTGCCGGGGACGTTCTGGTGTCGTGTGCTGCGCCAGAACCGGCCGCCCGCGAGGGCGAGTTCCTCGTCGGTCAGTCCGCGGCCCCCGTCCCGTACCGTCACCTCCACCGCGGTGTCCGGCCCGTCGGCGCCGTCCCCGTGCGGGGGCCGGGTGACGGTCACGGTCACGGTCACCGGGGTGCCGTCGCCGAACTTGAGCGCGTTGTCGAGCAGGGTGTCCAGTGCGTGGTCGAGGCAGTCGGGCAGGGACAGTGCGCCGACCCCGTCGGGAATCCGTGTCGTGAGCGGTACGTTCCTGGCGTCGAAGGCCGCCTGCCAGGCATCGACCCGGTGCGCGACGACCGCCGAGACGTCGACGGGCGTGCGTTCCGCCTCGGACGCCTCGGCTCTGGCCATCCGGAGCAGGCCGTCGAGGATCTCGCCGAACCGGCCGGTCTCCTCCACGGCGAAGTTCAGTTCGCGCAGGCCGCGGGCGTCGGTGACGAACTCTTCGAGGTTCTCCACCCGGAGCCGCAGCGCGGTCAGCGGGTTGCGGAGCTGGTGGGAGGCCTGGGCCACGAACGCCCGCTGCTGCTCCCGGGAGGCGTGCATGCTGTCCGCCATCACGTTGAAGCTGTAGGCGAGGCGGCGCAGTTCCGGTGCGCCGGCCCGTTCCGAGACCCGTGTCTTCAACTGCCCCGAGGCGACCTCGTGGGTGGCCCGGTCCAGGTCGTGTACCGGGTGCAGGACCCAGCGGACGACCGGAGCGGCGATCGCGACGAGCATGGCGGCGAGGGCGGCCAGGCTTGCGAGTACGAGGAGGGTCAGGTGGTCGGCGATCTCGGATCGTACGCGGTCGGTGGGCGAGATGATCAGTACGGCGCCGAGGATCCGGCCGTCGCGTTTGACGGGCTCGGCCAGGACGAAGGGGCGGTCGTCCCACGGCCACACCACGCCGGGCCGCTGTGCGGGCCGGTCCGCGAGGGCCTGGAGCAGCGCTGACCGTGTGTGCGGTTCCGTGAGGTCGACGGGGGTGGGTGCGAGGACGGTCTCGCTGTCCGCGTCGACCACCGCGACCTGTGAGTCGTAGAGCTCGGCGTAGCGTTCGGCGGCGGCTTTCAGCCGTCCGGTGCGTCCTGTTTCCAGGGCGGTGGCGGCCATGTCGGCGAACCAGGCGCCGTCCTCGACGCGTCCGATGAACGAGGTCTGGATCGTGCGCTCGGCGGTGGCCCGGACCAGGGGCAGGCTGAGTGCGGTGATCAGGCCCGCCACCAGGGCGAAGACGATGACGAGGAGCCGGCGGCGCATCCGGTGTCTCCTCAGCCGTCGGCCGGCGTGGCCGGCTCGGCCGGGCCCGGCGCCGCGCCGGCAGCGGTGACGGCAGCGGTGTCAGGAGCGGTGACGGCAGTGGTGTCGGCAGTGGTGACGAGCCGGTACCCGAAGCCGCGTACGGTGCGCACCATGGCTCCCGCCGGCCCGAGTTTGCCGCGCAGGGTGGCCACATGGACGTCGAGGGTGCGTGACATGCCGTCGTAGGTCGACTGCCACACCTCCACGAGGATGCGCTCGCGGGGTACGGCGGCGCCGCCGGCGCGCACCAGTACGGCGAGGATGTCGAATTCCTTGCGGGTCAGGGGGATGGGACGCCCGTCCAGGGTGACGGTGCGCTGCCCGAGGCAGATGGTGAGGCCGCCCAGGTTCAGGATCCGGTGGTCGTGGGCGCGCTGGCTCACGCTGCGGCGCAGGACCGCCTCGATCCGGGCCAGCAACTCGGCGGTCCCGAACGGTTTCACCACGTAGTCGTCGGCGCCGCTGCGCAGGCCCCGTACACGGTCGGGTTCGGCTCCCCGGGCGGTCACCGCGATCACCGGGACTGCGTCGCGGGCCCGTAGTTCCCGGCAGACCTCGATGCCGTCCCGGTCGGGCAGGCCCAGGTCGAGGAGGACCAGGTCGACGGCGGGCGCGGCCAGGGCGTCGGCGGCGTTGGCCGCGCGCCGCACCTCGTAGCCGTTGCGGCGCAGGGCGCCCGCCAGGGCGTCCGCCACGCGGTCGTCGTCCTCCACCAGCAGGATGCGCACACCGTCTCCCGGATCCTCATACGCCGGGCCCGTGCCCTGGGGGGCACGCGGACCGGGGCCGCAGGAACGGCACGAGCCTAGTGCTGTGACCGCAGTCGTTCACCGGGTCACAGCGCCCGGCACGGACCGGTGAACCTTTCCGGCCACAGCGCGAGGAGCGCCCGCCGCGCGAGAACCCTAAACCCAGGTTAAGACCATGGGCATTCTCTGTTTCCGGCTCGTCACGACTGCCACCGTCGAAGGGCAGAGGCAGGCACCGACCCCGGGGTGGCAGAGATGAGCATGGCGCAGTCGCCTTCCGAGCCGAGGCAGCGCACAGCCGAGGAGCTGGTGGCCGAGTTCGAGCAGGAACGGCCGGCCCGCAGGCTCTCGCCCCGGGTGTCGGGGCCGGTGTCCGCGGTGTGCGCCGCGATGTCGGTGTTCGCGTTCTGGGTGGTCTTCTTCCCGGTGGCCAAGGGCGGCCAGTACTACCTGACGGTCTTCCTCGCCGCGACGCTTCCGCTGGTCTTCCTGACCCATCGCGGGACCGTGCGGGTGCCGGCGGTGCTGCTGCCGTGGCGTCGTGGCCGCGGGGCCGCCGAGGGGGCCGCTCGCCGGGACGACCCCGGGTGGTGGGACTGGCTGCTCGCCGTGTCGGCGATCGCCGTGTGCGTGTATCCGCTGCTGGAGTTCGACGCCTTCATCGAGCGGCGGCAGCTGCCCACCTCCCTCGACGTGGTGGCCGGGATCGTGCTCATCGTGCTCGTCCTGGAGGCCTGCCGCCGCACCACCGGCTGGATCCTGCCGGCGTTCTGTGCGGCGTTCCTCCTCTACGCGCACTACGGGGGGCTGCTGCCCTACGACTGGTCACTGGCGCACGGCGGCTTCGACGTCGACGCGATCGCCGCCCACTTCTTCATGGGCACCGACGGCGTGTACGGCGTGCCGCTGAACGTGGCCGCCACCTACATCGTCCTGTTCACCATCTTCGGTGCGGTCCTGGAGGCTTCCGGCGCGGGGAAGTTCTTCATCGACCTGTCCTTCGCGGCGTTCCGCGGCTCGCGCAGTGCGCCCGGCCGCACCGTGACAGCGGCCGGTTTCCTCCTCGGCACCGTCTCCGGTTCCGGCACGGCCACCGCCGTCAGCCTGGGGTCGGTGGCCTGGCCGGTCCTGCGCCGGGCCGGCTACAGCAGGGAACAGGGCGGCGGGGTCCTCGCCGCCGCGGGGATCGGCGCGATCCTCTCCCCGCCCACCCTGGGCGCCGCGGCGTTCATCATCGCCGACTACCTGAGGCAGAGTTACCTCACCGTCCTGCTGTACGCGCTGGTGCCCACGCTCCTGTACTACCTGGGCATCCTCCTGGCGGTGGAGATCGACTCCCGCAAGCACCGGACGCGGCCCGTGGTCGGGGAGCGGGGCACGTCGGCGCTGCGGCTGCTGGGCCGGTTCGGCTACCACTTCCTGTCCCTTTTCATGATCGTCGGTTTCATGGCGGTGGGGCTGCCCCCGTTCAAGGCGGTGGCCTACGCGACGGTCCTGCAGTTCCTGCTGTCCTTCCTCGACGCCCGGCACAGGATGACGCCACGCCGGCTGTACGCGGCGCTCGTCGAGGGCATCAGGTCCGTGCTGCCGGTGGTGGCCACCTGTGCCGCCGCGGGCATCATCGTCGCCGTCGTCACCCAGACCGGGCTCGGTCTGAACCTGGCCTCGGTCATCGTCGACGCGGCCGCGGTGTTCGGCGACAACGCCACGGTGCAACTGGTCGTGACGGTCCTCTTCGCGGCGCTGTCGGTGTCCCTCCTGGGCCTCGCGGTTCCCGTCACCGCTTCCTTCATCATCGCCGCCGTGATCATCGCGCCGGCGCTGCTCTCGCTGGGGGTGGCCACCCACGAGGCGTACATGTTCATCTTCTACTACGCGGTGCTGTCGGAGGTGAGCCCGCCGACGGCGCTGGCGGCGGCGGCCGCCGCCGCCGTCACCGGCGGCAATCCGATGCGGACCATGGTGGCGACCTGGAAGTACTCCCTGCCGGCGTTCCTGGTGCCGTTCGCGTTCGTGCTCACCGACAACGGCGGGCAACTCCTGGGCACGGGGAGCCTGTCGGGCATCGTGTGGACCACTGCGGTGTCCGCGCTGGCGGTCGCGGCGCTGGCCGCGGCCACCGGTGGCCGGATCGTCGGCCCGGCAGGGCCCGTGGAGCGGACGCTGTGCGCCGTCGCCGCGCTCTGCCTGCTCTATCTCGAACCTGTCGCGATCACCGCCGGTCTCGTGGCACTCGCCTGCGCGGTCGGGGTGCATCTCGTGCTCCGCCGGCATCCCAGCCGTGCGCCTGCGACCGCCGATGAGGTCTGCACGGCGCCCACCCTCACGGAAGGACGACTATGAAGTACCGGATCCGGGCCTCGCGCCTGGCCGTCGCCGCCCTCGTCACCGCTCTGGCCGTCACCGCCTGCGGCGGCGGGAAACAGACCGGGAAGGCGGGCGCCGGCAACGGGAAGGGAGGACGCCTCACGATCGCGACCGGCCCCACCACCGGCGTCTACTACCAGATCGGTGGCGGCCTCGCGAAGCTGATCTCCGACGACCTCGACGGCTACCGGGCCACCGCCACCACCACCGGTGCGTCGGTGCAGAACATCCAGGGCCTGGGGGCCGGCACCTACGACATCGCCTTCTCCCTGGCGGACACCGCCGGCGACGCGGTCAACGGCAAGGAGTCGTTCTCCTCCCCGCAGCAGATCGAGGCCCTGACCCGGCTCTACCCCAACTACACCCAGGTCCTGGTCCGGGCGGACTCCGGTATCAACTCCCTCCAGGACATGAAGGGCAAGCGGGTCTCCACCGGGGCGCCCGGCTCCGGCACCGAGGTCATCGCCCAGCGGGTGCTGAAGGCCGCCGGCCTGAACCCCGCCACGGACGTCACGGCCGAGCGTCTGGGCCTTGCGGAGTCGGTGGACGCGATGAAGGACGGCACCGTGCACGCGCTCTTCTGGTCCGGGGGCCTGCCCACCGGCGGCATCACCGACCTCACCACCAGCCTCAAGGACGAGGTCCGCTTCCTGGACGTCACCGCGCAACTGCCGTCGCTGAACCAGCAGTACGGCGACGTCTACCAGAAGGCCTCCATCCCCGCGGCCGTCTACCACCAGCCGCAGGACGTCCCCACGATCGCGGTGCCGAACGTCCTGCTCGTCAAGAAGGGCTTCGACCCGGAACTCGCCGAGAAGATCGTCACCCTGCTGTACGGGAAGAGGAGCGATCTGGAGAAGGTGAACGCGGCGGCGAAGGAGATCGAGCCCGCCAAGGCCGACGCCGTCGCCCCCGTCCCCCTGAACGCCGGCGCCCGCACAGCACTGAAGGCCCTCGCCCAGAAGCCCTGACGCGTCCGGGCGGAACGCACCACAGGTCGGGGGCTCATCCGGTCCGGGGCGAGCGGCACGGTCCGCCGCTCGCCCGCCCCGGTCGCGCATCAGCCGGCCTCCCACGGCGCGGCGCGCGTCGACCCGGTGCACCATCGCCCGCGGGAGGCATGCCATGTCGCAGCCGGCTTGCCTCCGCAGCCGGTCGACACGCGCCGAACGCCCCCACAGCGCCTGGCCCCCCGCGGCGCCGGAAAGGCGGTCCGGGCGGTTCCGCGGCTGCCGTGACCTGCCGGCGGCCGGTTCCCCGCAGCCCGGCAGGGGCCCGCACACTTGAGCGGATTCCGGTCGGGCGGTACCGTCCCGCCCTCACCCACAACCACCTCCGGGTCATCAGGAATCCACACGGGAGCACGTGTTGAGCACTCCGGGCACTGCCCGCCAACAGCATCTGCGAAGCCTCAGCGACGGGGAGCTCTGCGCCCTGCTGCGTGAGTACACCTCGGAACCCGACACGGGGGTCAGCGACGTGATGGGGGAGATCTTCACCCGTCACCATCCCTCGGTGCTCGCCTACGCCCGTACCTGCTGCCGGGACCTGGCCACCGCCCAGGACCTCGCCGCAGAGGCCTTCGCCCGGACCTACCGGGCCGTCGCCTGGGGTGCCGGACCCGAGCATGCCTGGCGGCCGTACCTGCTGACCTGCGTGCGCCGGCTGGCGGCTGCCTGGGCGCGGGAGGGCGCCCGTACGCGGCTGTCCGACGACTTCGAGGAGTGGGCCGCCGGCCTCTCCGACGGCCACGATGCCGAGGACGCCGTCCTCTCCGCGGAAGAGGGGTCGCTGGTCCTGCGTGCCTACCGGTCGCTGCCGGAGCGCTGGCAGGCCGTGCTGTGGCACTCCGTGGTCGAACACGAGCCGGCGGCCGAGACGGCCGGTCGCCTGGGGATCTCGGCGAGTGGCGTCGGCTCGCTGGTCGCGCGCGCACGGGAGGGCCTGCGGGAGGCGTACGTGCGCGCCCATCTGGACCAGAGTGCGAGTGAGGAGTGCCGCCACTACGGGGGGCAGATCGCCGCCGTGCTGAGCCGGCCGGGCAAGCGCCGCACGCGGGACCTGGGCCGCCACCTCCAGGCGTGCGACGGCTGCGCCCGTGCCGAACGCGACCTGCGGGACGTCAACAGCCGTCTGGGCGTGCTGCTGCTGGGCGGGATCCTGCTGTGGAACCCCGCCTCCTTCCTTTCGGCCCTGGGCGGGAACGGCACGCAACTCGCCGCGGCCACCGTGAGCGGGACGCAGCTGGGAGCGAAGGCCGGCGGCGTCAAGTGGGCCGCTGCGGCAGCCGTCGCGGGGACGGCGGCCACCGTCGTCGCCCTGCTGCCGGCCCACCCCGGCGACGACAGGCCCGGCCCCTCCCCCGCCCCCGCCCCCGCCGCCACGGCCGCGCCGCCGCAGGGCGCCCTCCCGGAGATCGCTCCGATCGTGGCCATCGGCCCAGCGATATCCGCCACCGCCGCGCCGCTGCCCTCCCCCTCCGCGCCGGCTGCGGCCGGTGCCTCCGCCGCGCCCGGTGCGGCGTCGCCCTCGCCGGGTGGCGGCGGCACCGCCCTGGTCAACGTGGCCTCGGGGCTGTGCGTCGGCCTCGGCGCCGGTTCGACGGGCCCGTTGCAGCTGGAGAAGTGCACCGGAAAGCCCGCCCAGGCATGGCAGCGGCTCCCCGCCCAGCAGAGCACCTTCCAACTCCGCAACGCCGGCACCGGCACCTGCCTCGAAGGATCCACCGGCGGCGGGAACCTCGCCGAAGTCGCCCTGCGTGCCTGCCGGACGGGCGCGGACCGCGCCACGCAGTTGTGGCGGTTCGAGCCGGATGCACGACCGGGCACCTACCGCGTCTGGTTCGTGCCCAGGGTGGCGCACAGCGACTACGCCGACCACGTGCTGGGCCCGCGGAACTGGCCGAAGGCCGACCCGCCGCGTCCGGGCTCGCAGATGGTCCACCTGCCCAACTACTACAACTCGGCCAACCTGCTCTTCGCCCTGAGGTGAGGGGCCACGGCCGACCCGCCGGTCCGCTGCCCGCGCACCGGGCGGTCCCGCCGCGGGGGTTCGCGCCGGCGCCTGTCCGGCGGGGGTGTCGCAGGGGCGTGGCAGGATCGGATGACGGATCTTGTCGTGCCGCTTCCGCCCGGAGGGCGGCCCGGCCGCCTGGCTCGCCCGCTACACCCGCTGCTACTCCCACCGCCCGGTTCCGTCCGCGCCGTGACCGGGTTCGCGCTGCCCGAGGACGCCGTCCGCCACGTCGTGCACTACGCGGGCGGGCAGTTCCTGGTGAGCTGGTCCACCGGCCCCGGCCACAACGCCGGGAGGCGGGCCTTGTGGTCCGGCCGCCCCGAGGAGGTGTTCGTACCGGAGCGGAGCTACGGTCTGCGCCCGTACGGGGCAGTATCCAGGGCGGTCTGGGGTACCAGTTCGAGACCGGGGACGGCGGTGGCCGCCACGACGGGGAGCGCGTCCTGCGGGCCGGCGGCGCAGACGGAGGCGGCGGCGGTTCTGGTGGGTCCGGACAGCCCAGTTCAGCGCGCCGCCGCCGGGCCCTGTCCCTAGCGTGGCGCTGTGGAGAGAGCCGATGCCCCAGCACCTGCCGCCTGGCGGAACCTGATCGTGGCCACGGTCGGTTTCACCCTCACCTTCTGGGCCTGGAACCTGATCGCCCCGCTGGGCAGCGACTACCGTGACCGGCTCGACCTGACCTCGGTCCAGCAGTCGCTGCTGGTCGCGGTACCCGTGCTGGTCGGCGCCCTGGGCCGGGTCCCGGTCGGTGCGCTCACCGACCGCTACGGGGCCCGGCGGATGTTCCCCCTGGTGTCCGCGCTCACCGTGGTGCCGGTGGTGCTGCTGATTCCCACCCGTGACTCCTACGTGGCGACGCTGGCCGTCGGCTTCCTGCTGGGGCTGGCCGGCACGACGTTCGCCATCGGGGTGCCGCTGGTCAACTCCTGGTTCCCGCCGGCCCGGCGCGGGTTCGCGCTCGGGGTGTTCGGCATGGGGATGGGCGGGGTGGCGCTCTCCGGCTACTTCACCCCGCGCATGGCGCAGCGCGGCGAGCATCTGCCCTTCGTGGTGGTGGCGGTCGCGCTGGCCGTGTACGCCGTGCTGGCGGCGCTGCTGCTCCGGGACCGGCCGGACCGGCCCCTGCCGACCGAGTCGCTCGGGCAGCGGCTCGCCGCGGCCGGGCGGCTGCGGGTGACCTGGGAGCTGTCCGCCCTGTACGCGATCGGGTTCGGCGGGATCGTCGCCTTCGGGGTGTACCTGCCGACGTATCTCAAGAGCGGGTACGGGTTGCCGCCGACCGATGCGGGGACCAAGGCCGCCGGGTTCGCGCTGCTGACCGTGGTCGCCCGGCCGTTCGGCGGCTGGCTGGCCGACCGCGTCCACCCCGCCGTGGTGACGGCGGCTGCCCTGGGGTTCGTGGCCCTCCTCGCCATCGTCCAGGCCTTCGATCCGCCCCTGGTCCCGGTCGGCACCGTCTGCCTGCTGTGCATCGCGGCCGGGCTCGGCACGGCCAGCGGCAGCGTGTTCGCCCTGGTCTCCCAGGTGACTCCGCAGGCGCAGGTCGGCAGCGTCACCGGCATCGTCGGTGCGGTCGGCGGCCTGGGCGGTTTCGTACCGCCCCTGGTCATGGGCGCCGTCCACAGCGCCAAGGGCTCCTACTCGATCGGGTTCATGCTGCTGTCGGACCTGGCCCTGGCCGGCTGCGTGTACGCGTACGTGCGGATGCGCACGGTACGGCCGTCCGCCGTCGGCGGTGCCACCGGGCCGGGGGGCAGGGCTGTCACGGTGGGCGGGCCGGGACCGGGGCCCTCGGTCCGCGGCGGCGGGGGGTGAACGCCGGGCCCCGCGCCGGGAGGGCCGCCGGACGGGAGGCGGGCCGGGGGCTCTCACCAAGCTCGCCGGTGAGGGCCCCCGGCCCGTCGTTTCAGGAGGTGTCAGGTCAGCACTCGCGCAGGCCCGGCGCGGGGTCGACGGAGGTGTGGACGTCCACGGCGGCGACGTTGCCCCACTGGCCGTTGTCCAGCTGGGTCCAGTACCAGACGTTGTTGCCGCCGGCGTGCTGGTCGCCGCGGCCCCAGCACTGGAACCAGCTGGGGCTGGTGTTCAGCGGCCCGCGCACCGCGGAGTTGTAGCGGCGGTGCTCGTAGCCCTTGGCGCCGACCCGGTTGCCGCACCACAGTTTGCCGTCGGCGCGGACACCGCATTCGGCGGCGGCGCTCCGGCCGGCGGCGGGCGTCGCGGCGGCGGGCCCGGTGACGGTGGCCGTGCCGGCCGCCAGTGCGACGGTGGCGAGGCCCAGGGCGATCTTCCTGGCTGCGTACATGTCTCCTCCTCGGAAGGCTCCCTGTCCCGGGGGCGGGAGCCGGGGTGGCGGGTGTGCGGACGGATGGTGTTCAGGGGTGTTCAGGGGCAGGTGCGTACGCCGTCCAGCCAGGCCGCGCCCTTGATGTAGATGTTGGTGATCCAGGCCCCGTACTCGGGCAGGTAGGACCAGGCGTCGTTGGTGTAGCCCTCGGCGGTCACCGGTTCGGCGTGCTTCTGGCACTCGATGCGCACCGTGGTCGGGCCGGGGAACTTGTGTACCCGCGGGCTGGTGGTGGACGGCTCCTTGTGGGTCCAC
This sequence comes from Streptomyces sp. NPDC060232, assembly GCF_042726555.1. NCBI lineage: Bacteria > Bacillati > Actinomycetota > Actinomycetes > Kitasatosporales > Streptomycetaceae > Streptomyces > Streptomyces sp. NPDC060232. Next base: position 97,825 of record NZ_JBHXAG010000022.1, read on the forward strand.
ACGTCCGTGCCCCAGGTGCTGAACGTGCCGGGTGCGGCCGCCGGCGGGGCGATGCGGACCGCTCCCGCGTAGTCGCCGCCCAGGCGTACGTCGCTGACGGTGATCCGGGTGCCCGATTCGCGGGCCTCGACCATCTTTCCCGCGCCGAGGTAGATCGCGATGTGGTGGATGGAGCCCCCGGAACCCCAGGCCAGGAGGTCGCCCGGGAGCAGCGGGCCGGTCGCCTGGGCGGCGGTGAAGCGCTGTTGCACCTGCGGCGAGTGGAACTGGTGGTAGGCGTTGCCGGTCAGCGGGTCGCCGCCGGCCGCGCGGGCATAGGCGTAGCGGACCAGTCCCGAGCAGTCGAAGCCGAGCCGCTCGGGGTCGTGTGCGCTGTCGGGGTCGCTCGGGTCGACCTGGCCGTAGGTCGGCCCGGGCTGTGGTCCGTGGCCGCCGCCCCAGGTGTACCAGACGCCGATCTGTTCGCACGCGGCTGCCACGGCCTTCTCGGCCACCGCGGAGGCTCCGGGGGCGAGGACGGCGCAGGTGCCTGCCGCGTTCGCCGCGTTCGCCGTCTTCGGGGCCGGGGCGGTGGGGGCCGCGGTGGCGCTGTGGGCGCCTCCCCACGTGGTCAGGAGGGTGAGCGCGGTCACCGCTGCCGCCAGTGCCGTTCTCCGCATCGTCATCGTCTGGTCCCCCGTTTCCGCCGCGCGGTCTCCCGCGGGTCGTCGTGCGCGTCGTCCTCGTCGTGCCCGTCGTGCCGGTCGTGCCGGTCGTGCCGGTCGTGCCGGTCGTGGTGTCCGCGTCGCAGGGGGCACGGACCGGCTGTCTGTGGGGCGCTTCGAGACTGTTCCCCGGCACCCTCGCGTGTCGAGGAGGCGCGGGTCGCCCACTGCGACGGGCAACGGGAAACTCCTGGGAAACCCCGCTCCCACCAGGCTTTTTGAGCATCCGTCAACAGGGGTCCGGGGGCGGGGGCCGCCCGGGCGGGGCCGCTGGAACCCGGGCGCGGCAAACCGCATCACCTTCAAGGGGTGGCGGCGGCGGTTGCCGTCACCTGCCGGGCCCCGCCTTCGACTCGACCTGGAGAGTGCCCCGATATGAACCCTCCGTCGCCGTCGGGTCCCCCGGGCAGAGCGCTCCGCGCCCTGTGGGGGTACCCGCGCCGTGCGCCGCTGACCTTCGCCTATGTCTGCCTGCTGCTGGCCACCCATGCCTGGGTCGGCTACGGGCTGTCCGCGGACCGGTCGGCCGGGGTGTTGGGCTACGTCAGCACCAATCCGGACAACCTGCAGGATCATCCGCTGTCCGCGCTGGTGGGCAGTGTGCTGTTCTTCGACGGCACGCTCACGGATGTCGCCTCGACGGGGTTCGTGGGCACGTTGATCACTTTGGGTCTGGGGGTGGGCTGCTTCCTGGCCTGGGCGGAGCACCGGTGGGGAGCGCCGCGCGCGATGGCGGTGTTCCTCGGGGGGCATGTCGCGGCCACCCTGCTCACCGCGGTCGTCATCGCCGTCGCGCTGCGGCAGGGCTGGTATCCGCCGGCTGTGCGGCAGGGCTTGGACTTCGGGGTCAGTTACGGTGCGCAGGCGGTGCTGGCGGTCGGCACGCTCGCCCTGCCGCGGTGGGGGCGGCTGCCGTGGGCCGTCTTCGTTCTCGGGTGGCCTCTGGGGGGTGCCGAGTGGATGGCCGGGCCGTTGCCGGACTTCACCACGGTCGGCCATCTCGTGGCGGCGGGCCTGGGCTTCGGGCTGTCGGCCGTCCCGGCTTTCAGGCGGCAGCGGGTCCGTGCCGGGGGCGGGTCGTCCCCGGCTGCGGGCGGCGTCGAGCCGCACCGGGGCCGTGCCCCGCAGTCGGCGTCACCGGCAGCCGGTCAGAGGCCTCCGCCGGTGTGAGCGCCGGCGAACGAGGCATCCGTGTGGCATTCGTGTGGCATCCGCGTCAGGTCTCACCGTTCGCCCGGGGTCCCGCAGGGCGGCGGGCGGCGGTCCGGTCGGGGCGTGGGCACGGAGGACGTGCCGAAGGGCCGCCATCCCTGCAGATGGCGGCCCCTTTCAGCCGGCGGTTCGGTCGGCGCCCGTCGGCGGGTACGGATGTGCACTCCGCGCCGTGCCGCCGCCGGGTCCTGCCCCGCCTCACCGGCTGCCGTGGTCATGGGTGCACGGCCGGCCGGGAGCGGCGGGCCGTGCGGTGCGGCAGCGTCAGACGACGGGGGTGTCGGACAGGGGTGCGAAGCCCGCGCCGCATGCGGCCGGAAGGTTCGCCGGGGTGAAGGGGGTTCCGGAGGAGGTGCTGCAGACGGCCTGGCGGATCACTCCGTTGCTGGCCAGGAGGGTGATGTAGAGGTGTCCGGGGTCTTCTTCGGTGACCGACACGGCAGTGCCCGACACGCACCGGGGCGCTCCGGCCAGGAGCCCGAGGTTGATCCACACGCCGGGGTTGCGGCTGTCGTTGAGGAAGGCGTGGCCCTTCCGGTCGGTCGCGGCGCGGAAGACGGTTTCGAACAGGCCGCCGGCTCCGGAGTAGTCGACGACGGTGGAACTCACGTCCCGCTTCACCGAGCATTCCTTCGACGTGTCGGCCTGGGCCTGGGTGTCCTTGGGGGTGGGGTCGTCGTTCGCGAGTGCGGACGGGGCCACGAGCGCCCCGGCGAGCAGGGCACCCGCGACCGCAGCGGTACCCCGGGCAGCCCAAGCAAGCTTCCTCATGTGTTTCCTTCCGTGGGTGCGGGCCGGCCGCGTCGACGGGGCAGCGCCCGGGTCGACTTCTCGCACCGCGGGCCGCGTGGGTCATCCCGCCTGTGCTCAGCCGGCTCGCCGAGTGGTGAGGCCGTCGCGCGTCCGTGGCGGCCTCCTTTTCGGGATCGAACATTCCGCGCCCGACCCCCGCACACACGCACGGCTACCATTCGTCACTCTAAGGAATGGGCTTCAGGTCTGGTCCGTGTGGGGGCCGCGCCCGGCGCCATACGGCCGGCCTGCGCGCGGGGGTACGCCCGCCGGTGTGGCGCGAGGCGTACGGCCGCCTCCCGCCGGTTCCCGTGCCCCGGCTCCCTCTGTCGGGCCGCGCCGGGCCGCGGGCGGCGGCGTCAGATGTCGGCGGTCCACACCTCGGGGCCGCCCCCCTCCCAGCGGATCGGGCCGTCCTCGGACAGGTCCACGTCCTCCAGGCCGGCCCGGCGCAGGAACTCCGACACGTCCCCGGGCGTGAACGCCCGGCCGAGGTCGGCGTCGACGCCGAGCGCGTGCACGGTGACCTTGCGCCCGCCCTGCGGGGACACGGGATGGATCACGATCTCCGTCTGGTCCGCCATACCTCCACGGTGCGGGCACCCGACGCGTACGGCATCCGGTGCCCTCCCTCGCCTCGCCGGGGGGCTGCGTACGGCACGGCGGGGAAAGGACTCCGTCCGCGCCGTCCGCTCTCCGTCCGACCGCGCGGGAGAGCGCGGTCCGGGTGACGGCTGTTCAGAATGACGGGAGTACAGGGGGTTTGGGGGCCGGTACTGCGGACAGACGCGTGGATACCGGAAGCGGACACCCTGCGGATGGGGCGCTTTCGGAGCGGGTCCCGCCGCATGGCGCCTTCCCTCCCCGTCATGCGGCAGGCCCGCCCGTACGACGGGCTGCCGCCCGGGTCCGCCCGGCACCCGGACACCCTGTCCCCCGGCCTCCTCCCCGGTCGGGGCCGGGGGACGTCCGGCGAACCCCCGGCGCCGGCGCTCAGACCGCCGCCCCCGGGCAGCGGGCCCGACGGCAGAGCCGGCAGGCCGCGCCGTGGGCGGGGCGCAGGCCTGCCGTGTGGGCGGTCGCGGCCCCGGGGCGTCTGATCCCCGCAGGCAGGGGTGCGGGTCAGGGGCGGGGCGTGGGCGTCGGCGGCACGGGCCGGCACGGGCACATCGTCATCTAAGATTCAGGCTGGCCGCGGGGCCGCGGCTCGTCGCTGGCGTGGCGGCCGCGGAAGGGCCAGGCCGGCCGGTCGATGAGAGCGGCCCGTGTCAGGGGCTTTTCGTTCCGGTCCGGTCCGGTCCGGGCGGGGACCGTCTGACGCTGATCATGAAGCTCCCGGGGAATCGCGTGCCGTCGGCGTGCGTCTCAGTGGTGTGAGATGCCCAGCCCGCACGCCCACGCGCATAAGACCGCCAGGGAGAAGTGAGGTATGGCAGTGATCTGCGTCGGAGGCATGATCGGCATCGGGAAGACGAGCGTGGCCGAGCTGCTCGCCAAGGAGCTGGGCAGCGAGGTCTTCTACGAGAGCGTGGACGACAATCCGATCCTGCCGCTCTTCTACACGGCGAGCCCCGAGGAGATCCAGGCCAGGCGCTACCCCTTCCTGCTCCAGCTCTACTTCCTGCAGACGCGGTTCGCCGCGATCAAGGAGGCCTACAAGCAGGGCGACAACGTCCTGGACCGGTCCATCTACGAGGACTGGTACTTCGCCAAGGTCAACCACGACCTGGGCCGGATCAGCCCCCTTGAGATGCAGGTCTACGAGGGGCTGCTCGGGGAGATGATGCGCGAGATCGACGGCCTGCCGTACCGCAAGGCCCCCGACCTCATGGTCTACCTCAAGGCGGACTTCGAGACGGTGCTGCACCGGATCGGCCTGCGGGGCCGTGATTTCGAACAGGACGAGAGCCTCGTGGAGTACTACCGGACGCTGTGGTCCGGCTACGACGACTGGGTGCACAAGCACTACTCGGCCAGCGAGGTCCTCATCGTCGACATGAACCGCACCGATGTGGTGAACAACCCCGACGACGCGGCCCGCGTGGCGCAGGACGTCAAGAACGCCCTGGCCGCGGTCAGGCGGGAGGCGGCGGCCGGCGTCTGAACGGCGGCCTGCAGCCAGTCGAAGACCCGTGAGATCCGCCGTTCGGTACGCACCTTCGGGTCTCCGTGCGGCGGGGTGGCGCGTATGCGGGATCTCCTCCGGGCCGTGGCGGCCGGGGGCCGCTTGACCTCTTTCGGCGCCGTGGCCGGTGGCCTTGGCGGGCCGAACGGCGGGGCCTTCCCCGGCGTGCGGGGTCGAGGCGCGCGGCCGCGCCGCAGGCCCGGCGGTGCGAGGTGCGGGCCTCTCCGGCCTTGTGGGGCAGGTCACTTGGGCGGGGCGATGATTTCGGCGGTCGGCGGCGGTCACAGGTGTGTCGAGTTGTGAACGAGGAAGGCCTGCCATGACCGTGCCCCGGACGCTCAACGCCCGCCCCCGCGCCGCCCGCACGGCTGTCGGCGCCGTCCCACGTCCGGCGGTAGGCGCCGCGACGGGGTGCGTCGTCGCCGCGGGGCCGCTGTTCCTCGTGGCGGGCATCGCGCAGGGGGCGGTGCGTGAGGGCTTCGACTTCACCCGGAACGCGATCAGCCAGCTCGCGCTCGGTTCGGCGGGCTGGGTCCAGACGGTGAACTTCCTCGTCACCGGTGCCCTGTTGGCCGTCGGAGCGGCGGGTGCTGGGGGCGGGGTGCGGGGGGAGTGTGGGGTCCGGTCCTGGTCGGGGCCTTCGGTGGGTCGTTCTGGGTCGCCGCCGCTTTCCCGGCCGATGCCGGGGCGGGGTTTCCCGCGGGTGCCCCCGAGCGGCGGTGATGAGCGCGCACGGCGCCGTCCACGTGGCCGCCGGCGTGGTCGGCTACCTCGCCCTGTGCGCCGCGTTCCCGGTTCTGGCCCGGTCCCTTGCGGCCCGGGGCCTTCGCGGCTGGGCGGTCTGCTCCCGTCTGGCGCCTGTGGTCGTCCTGTCGGGGTTCGCGGCTTCGGCCGCCTCCGTCCTGGCTTTCACCGCCGGCACGGGCCTGGGGCTGGTGTGGCTGGCCGCCCTGGCGCTGCGCCTGGGCTCCGCTGCGGCGGTCCGCTGAAGGCCGAGCCCGTGGAACGGACGCACTGGTTCTGCGTAGACACCGTCTCGACCCCGTGCTGCTGCCGGGGGCCGGGCGCCGGGGCGGGGGCGCGGCGTCGTTAAGATCGCTGGGTTCTGCCGTCAGAAACGTACCGGTGTCGCGACACCGCAGGATCAACCAGAGGTGTCATGTCCGACAGGTTTGCCCTTGCCGGGGACCGTGTCCCGGTGACTGCCGAAGCACCGCCGGAAGCCCCCGACCGGGCGCGGCCGTGGAAGGTGTTTCGCAGGGCCGGCGGGGCCGGGTCCGGCCGTGCGCCGCGTATCGCGGTGCTGGACGGGCTGCGGCTGCTCGCCGCGCTGTCGGTGGTCCTGTTCCACTACCTGGCCGGCTACGGGACGATCCCCTGGCAGCGGACCGCGGGCGAGCTCTTTCCTGCGCTGCACCGGATAGCCCAGTTCGGCTGGCTGGGCGTGGCCTTCTTCTTCATGATCAGCGGATTCGTCATCTGCATGTCCGGCTGGGGCAAGTCGCTCCAGCATTTCTGGCAGGGGCGGATCCTGCGGCTTTTTCCGCTCTACTGGGCGGCGGTCGTACTCTCCTCGGCAGCGGCCAGGCTGGGTCCGCACGTTCCGGGTGAGCCGAGGGTCACCATCGGCCAGATGCTCACCAACCTCACGATGCTGAACGAGCCCTTGGGCGTGCACCACGTGGACAACGTCTACTGGACGCTCTGGGTCGAGCTCCGCTTCTACCTGCTGTTCTCGCTGGTCGTACTGCTGGGAAGCAGCTATCGCCGGGTCGCGACGTTCTGCTGGGTCTGGGCGCTGGGCTCGGTCATGGCACCGGCATCAGGCATTCCGCTGCTGGACCAGCTCCTGATGCCGCGCTGGGCGCCGTTCTTCATCGCCGGCATCGCCTTCTACCTCGTGCGCCGGTCCGGTCGGCTCGAAGGTGAGGTTGTGGGAATCCTGGCGCTGTCATGGCTGCTGATGCAGCACCGCCTTCCGGAGATCATGGCGGGCGAGGGGCACGGGATCAACTGGAAGGTCTGCCTGACCGCGATCACGGTGATGTACGTGGTGATGGGACTGATCGCGCTCGGGAAGCTGGACTGGATCCAGTGGGGCTGGCTGCCGGTCGCAGGCGTGATCTCCTACCCGCTCTATCTCGTGCACCAGTCGCTGGGCGTGCGGGTGATCTGGCGGTGGAACGAGCAGTGGGGCGCCTGGCCGACCCTGCTCGGCGTGATCGCGGGAGTGGTGGTGATCGCCTGGCTCATGCACCGCCTGGTCGAGCGGCCGCTCACCCCGCTGCTGCGCCGCGCGATGGCCCCGCGGGCCGAGCGGTCGCAGAAGCTCGCCGCATAACGGAACGAGCCCGACCTCTCAGCAGGTTGTGGCTGCGCGTAGTGCTATAGAGCCCGTCCCGGGAACCGGTCCCGGGACGGGCTCTATGGCGTTCTGTTACGGGGCCATGACACTCCACGCTTGCAGTGCTTCGGGCTTCGGCCCGGTGGTGAAGTGATTCTCGGAAGTGCTGTGACCTGCAGGTCACAGCGGACGGTTCTGCTGCTCGATGTACTGAGGGACGAGCGACAGCGGAGCTCCGCCGGCCGATCCGGGGAAGTACGAGCCGGACCAGAGGCGGGCCCCGCCCGCCCGCCCCGTCGGCGTCCGTGGGCCCGCGGCGCGGTCCGGGGCGAGCCGCGGCGGGGTCGGGCGCGGGCGGGGTCAGGCTGCGGCAGGCTCGGGCCGGCGCAGTTGCGCCTGCCCGAAGAGGAGGGCGTAGCCGTCGGGGAGCCGGTTCAGGATCCGGGCGAGGAGGTCGGGGCCGGCGAGGCGGGCGACGACGGCGAGGACGGCTCCGGTGTCCCAGCGGGCGATGGCGGGGGTGGTGCCGGTGCGGGCGGCCAGGTCCTTGACGAAGCCCCAGCCGGTGAGCTGTTCGATGTCGGGGATCTGGGCGGTCAGTGCGAGGGCGGCCTCGACGGGCAGGGCCTGGGCGAGGTCGACGCGTTCGTCTCCGGTGACCTGCCGGCCGAGGGCGGCCAGGACGGCGCGGACGGCTTCCTCGGCGCGTTCGGCGGTGGGGTAGGCGCCTTCGTAGCGCACGCGCTCCAGCATCCGGTCGAACGTCATGGCGGGTGGCGCCTGGTTCGGGCGAGGCTGGTCGTACATGGTGCTGCGGTTGCCTTTCTCTTTCGAAGGTCCGGCTTCGGGACGGCTGGCACGGCAGGGGCGGCGGGAGCGGCGGGAGTGCGGGTTGGCGGGAACGCGGGGAGGGCGGGGGTGGTCAGGTGGGCTGCGGGTGGCCGAAGAGGACGTCGTAGCCGACGGGGAGCTGGAGCAGGACCTCGCGGGTGAGGGTGTCGCCGGCCGCGGCGGCGACGGTGGAGAGGACCGCGCCGATGTCCCACAGGGCTGTCTTCTCGGTGGCGCCTTCGATCCAGGCTGCGGTCGCGCGGACGAAGCGTTCCGGGGAGAGCGGTTCGGCGGCCTGCAGCGGGTTCAGCAGGATCAGGGCGTAGGTCTCGGGGAGCCTGGCGGCCAGCTCGGCTCGCACGGTGCCCACCAGGTGGGCGCCCAGCAGGGCCAGGACGACGCGGGCCGCCCGTTCGGCTTCGGCCCGGGTCCGGTACTCGCCGCGTTCGCGGACGTGGTCCAAGAACGCATCCGGGCGCATCGGCATTCACATCACCTCCGGGGGCAGGGCCAGGGCTGGGGTGAGGTGCGAGAGGAGCGCGGAGGACGGGGGGCCGGAGGGGATCGGTCTCCCCGTCCTGCGTCGCTGGTGCGGGGTGTTCAGCCGGAGATCTGCTTGCGGCCGGACTCGCCGCCGATGGCGATCTTCCGCGGCTTGGCGCGCTCGGCGATCGGGATCCGCAGGGTCAGGACACCCGCGTCGTAGTCGGCTTCGATGCGCTCGGTGTCGAGGGTGTCGGCCAGCATGATCTGGCGGGAGAAGACGCCCAGGGGCCGCTCGGAGAGCTCCATCTGCACGGTGTCGCCCTTGGCGGCCGGACGGCGCTCCGCCTTGACGGTCAGCATGTTCCGCTCGACGTCGATGTCGATCGCCTCGGTGCTCACCCCGGGCAGGTCGAAGGCGATCACGTACACGTCGCCCTCGCGGTAGGCGTCCATCGGCATGACGGACGGCTTCGACCAGGTCCCGGACGTACCCGACAGCTGCTGGACGATCCGGTCCATCTCGCGGAACGGGTCGGTGCGCATCAACATCGCGAAACACCTCCAGTTGGTTCAGGCAGGAACTGCCAATGCGCTTCAACGTGCTTCCGTTGTAACATGTCATCGAATCGATGACAAGTAGAATGTCACCTGATGGATGACATGTGCGGTGATGCGTGTCGTGTCGGGCGACGAGCCTTCGGAGGGCGCCGTGAACGAGACTTCTCCCCCCGTGCCACCGGTCCGTGCCCCGGCAGCCGCCGCGGCACTGCAGGCCATCCACCAGGCCGTCGAGGACGCGCACCGCTCCTCCGACGGCGCGGGGGCGGGCACGGCGGCGGGCGCCCGCGGCCCGGAGCAGGCCCTGGCCGCGCTGCGCAGGCTCCGCGAGGTCCGTGAGCGGCTCACCGGATGGGAGAGCGTCCTGATCGAAACGGCCCGCGGTCAGGGCGCCAGTTGGGCGGAGCTCGCCGGGCCCCTCGGGGTCGCCAGCCGCCAGGCCGCCGAACGCCGCTACCTGCGGCTGCGTCCCGGCGCCGCCGGGAGCACCGGCGAACAGCGGGTGCAGGCCACCCGTGACGCGCGGGCCGCCGACCGCACCGTCACCGCCTGGGCCCGCGACAACGCAGCCGACCTGCGCCGCCTCGCAGGCCAGGTCACCTCGCTCACCGGCCTCCCCCCGGGCGCCGAGGGAGCCGTCGGCGAGCTCAACCTGGCCCTCGGCGGCGACGACGCCGCCCGCCTGGTCGGGCCGCTGGCCGGCACCCGGCCCCATCTGGGACCCGGCGACGCCGAACTCGCCGACCGCATCGACGCCATGACCCGCCACGCCGACCGGCTCCGCCGGAACAGCAACGACCAGCGCAGCTCCTGAGCCCCGTGTGCGAACGACCATCGCCCACGGGCCGCGATCCGAGGAGGGACCCCATGGCCGAACACCCCGACCGGGAGGCCGGCGCAGAACCCGTCGTCGAGATCGTCGGCCGCGTGGTCGCGGTCCGGCCCGCAGGTGAGATCGACATCGTCACCGCGCCGTTCCTGAGCCGCGCCCTGTCCCGGGCCCTCGCCCACGTCGACGCCGCACAGGCCGACCGCATCGTCACCGACTGCAGCCGCGTCACCTTCTGCGACTCCTCAGGACTCAACGCGCTCCTCGCCGCGCGGCTGCGGGCGGTCGAGGCCGGCACCGCGATCCATCTGGCGGATCCGGCGCCGCAGCTCCAGCGCCTGCTGCAGATGACCGGCGCGGCGCCCCTCTTCCCGCGGGAGGACGGGCCGCCCGGCCCGGCCGGCTCGCGTGCGGCCGGCCCGCACCCGCCGCCTCCGCGCTGACGCACACGCGCCCGCCGGGAGGACCACCGGGCCGGGCGGCGGGCGGCGCCCGGCGGAAGCAGGCCCTCTCCGCACGGAAGGGCCGCCCCGGGCAGGGGCGGCCCTTCCTGGACGGCGGTACGTCACACGCCGGCCCGGGAGGAGATCCCCGCGCCGTCCCTGAGTGCGCGCATCACGCCGGCCGGCTCCCTCGGTTCGGGAGAGGCGTCGGCCCTGATGGGGCTGGTCCGGCTCACGGCGAGGGGGCCTCGGTTTCGGGGCCGGTTTCGGCGTCGGGGTCGGGGGCGGGGGCGGGGGCGGTTTCGGGGCCGGTTTCGGCGTCGGGGTCGGGGGTGTGGAGGATCGCCCGGGCCTGTTCCGCGGCGCGGACAATGCTTTCGGAGACGAAGTCGGCGAAGCGGGCGATGTTCTCCAGGCGGGTGGCGGCCGGTGTGCGGGGGCCGAGGACGCCGACGCCCTCACGGGCGATCTCGACGAGGTGGGCGGTGGCGCGGGCGCTGGCCATCATCGACTGGTACCAGACGTCATTGTCGACGACGTAGCGCTCGCGGCGGCGTCCGTCGCGCTCCCGGCGGACCAGGCCCTGGCTGTCGAGGAACGCGACCGCCTTGGAGATGGACGCCGGGCTGACCTGCAGGTGCCGGGCGAGTTCGGACGCGGTGAGGCTGCCGCTGTCGGTGAGGGTCAGGCAGGCCATGACCCGGGCCGTCATCTTGGGCATGCCCGAGGCCATGAGGACGGTGGTGAGGGTCTCCTCGTACGCGTGCACGGCCTCGGCGTCGCGTCCGTGGGGCTGCGCGGACGCTTCCGGCCCGCGGGGGGCGGGCTGCCTGCGGCGCCGGGCGCGGTGTTCGGTGGCGCGGTGGGCCAGGTCGGCGCGGTAGGCGGTGGGGCCGCCGTTGCGCAGCACCTCGCGCGTGACGGTCGAGGTGGGGCGGTCCAGGCGTCGGGCGATCTCCGCGTAGGCGAGGCCGTCGGTCAGACCCAGTGCGATCTGCTGGCGTTCGGGCTGGGTGAGCCTGCCTCCGGGCATCGCGTGCTCCTTCGTTCCTCTTCGACGTTGCACCCCACCTTAGCGTTCACCCCCATTTCATTGCAACGCATGACCGCCCAACGTTGCGTTAAACGGGAGAATCGTTGCAACGAAACTTCGCATTTGACCTTGCGTTATTGAAGCTGGACGCAATGAATACGTTGAAGTGATCTGGAATGCAACGTAGCGTTCGAGTCATCAGAAACAATGAGTTCGAGGAGAGCGCGATGCAGCAGTTCGACACCCCCGCCGCGATCACCGCAGTCCTGGACATCCCCGCGGGACACGTCCGGCTCATCGCCGCCGACCGCGCCGACACCGTGGTCGAGGTCCTCCCCGCGGACCCCTCCAAGGACCGTGACGTGAAGGCCGCGGAGCGGGCCACGGTCGCGTACGGCGACGGCGTCCTGCGGATCGGGGCGGCACCGGCGAAGAACCGGGTCCTGGGCGGCTCCGGCTCCGTGGAGGTGACCGTCCAGCTGCCCGCCGGCTCCCGCGTCGAGGCGAAGACGGCGGCTGCCGAGTTCCGCGGCGTCGGGCGGCTCGGGGAGGTCGCCTTCGAGGGCGCGCAGGGATCGGTCAAGCTCGACGAGACCGCGGACGCCCGCCTCACCCTCCTCGCCGGCGACATCTCGGTCGGCCGCCTGGGCGGCTCCGCGCAGATCAGCACCCAGAAGGGCGGCCTGCGCATCGCCGAGGCCGTGCGCGGCACGGTCGTCCTGCGCACCGAGGCCGGCGACATCTGGGTCGGCGCGGCCCGCGGGGTCAGCGCCTGCCTGGACGCCGGCACCTCCTACGGCCGGATCCACAACGCGCTGGACAGCACCGGGGGCGCCGCCGACCGGCTCGAGATCCGTGCGACCACCGCCCACGGCGACATCACCGCCCGCAGCCTCTGACGGGCGGGCCCTTCCCCTGGCCCCAGCCTTTCGAAGGCCGTCGAGGAGATCGCCGCCTCCGGTTTCACCGGGGTGCGGCGGCGCGTGCACGGCGGGCGCGGCGAGCGGGTCGGCGCCGCCGGGGTGGCCGGGCTGGGCAGCAGCGCCGGGCCGACGGCCGACGGGCCGGCTCGGACCGGAGGACCCGGTGGCCGGCCACCCGCCCCCGTTCGGGCCGGACCGGCGGATCACGGTACGGATGCTGCCGCAGCACACCGGCGGCACGACCGCACACGCCAGACACCCCGGCCGGGATCTCCCGGCCGGGGTGTCTTGGCGTGTGCGGCGACTGCCCGTCGGCGGCTTAGTACCAGTGGTTGGCCTGCCAGAACTTCCAGGCGCCGACGGGGCTGCCGTAGCGCTCGTTCATGTAGTCCAGGCCCCACTTGATCTGGGTGGCCGGGTTGGTCTTCCAGTCGGCACCCGCGGAGGCCATCTTCGAGGCCGGCAGGGCCTGGACCAGGCCGTACGCGCCGGAGGAGGCGTTCGTGGCGGTGTGGTTCCAGCCGCTCTCGCGGGAAACGATGTTGTTGAAGGCCGCGAACTGCGCCGGGTCCTTGATCATCTGCTGGGCGATCGCCTTGGCGCTCGTCGGGGCCGCCTGGGCGGGAACCGCGGCGAGCATGGAACCGGCGACGCCCAGGGCGAGGACGGAACCCACGAGGGTCTTCTTGGAGGCGGCGATGCGGCGGATGACGGCGTTGGACACGGATGAACCTTCCGAAGGGGACAAGGGCGGTCGCGGCATGCCTGGGGCATGCGTGAGCCACTCACGCGGTGGAGAGGGGTTCGTCGGCGGCGGGTGAGGACCCGTGCCGCCCGGCGACTCATCCAGTTCTACCGACGCCCCCACGCCCTGGCAACGACCGCCATTACTAGGGCGCTTCGCAGTCGGGGACCGCCGGCCCGGGGGTGGGCGAAGCGGGATCCGCGCAGGTGGGAGCCGCATGCGAGGGGCCGGTCCGAGGCCTTTGCGGTCTACTATCGCGGTTCGTGTGTGACGTGAGTCCTATGGGGCGGCTCACCTCCGGGACCCCCGGATCTCACCGAACGTGACCGCGCGTACCCTTCGGGAGACCGGACCGAATGCCCGAATTGCACCGAAATCCAAGGAGATGGGCCGGTTGGGGTTCGTCTTCCCCGGCCGCCACCCCGGAAGCCGGGCGGGGCCCGGGGCCCGGGTCAGCGGGTGCGGCGGATACGGATCGGGCCGCGGGCCTTCGCCGGATCGACGCAGCGGCCGCCCTGGGTGATCTCGACCTTCCCGGCGGCGGCCAGCCGCCGGGCCGCGCGGCGGGCCGGCTCCATGAGCGCGCGCCAGCCGTCGCCGTCCCCCTCGTACACGGCCCGCGCGGCGTCGGAAGGGCAGATCGTCGCGGTCGGGGCCCTGCGCTGGAGGAGTTCGAGGATGGCTCGCTCCAGTCGCCGGTCCGTCTGCCGGCCGGTGCCCGTCACGGCGCCAGTCTCGCACCGCCCACCACCCACCGCCCCGCTCCCTTGGGCCGGGGCGCCGCGGGGTCCGGCCGGTGCGCCACGAGCACGCGGGGCTGCCGCACGTAGGGCACACCACGATGCGGCTGGGGCCGGGGCCGGGTGCGCGGCCGGTGCCGTACGTGCCGCTGGACGGGCAGACGCTGGAGCGGCTGGAGCGGCTGGAGGAGCCGGGGCCGGGGCGCGGGGGCGGGGGGCGGGGGGTGCCGTGGAGGGGTGAGGCCCCGCCCGGGGCGGCTTGCCCGGAGGGCAGGGATCCTCTTGAGGGTGTTTGCCTTTTTCGGTCAACTGGGTTGGGTTTTCTGGTCGTTTACCGGTGGATGGTCCGGTTTCCGCGGCGGGGGCGGCGCAGGCTGGGGGCACGTGACCGGGACGCGCGGGGGGGGAAGCAGGCCATGGCAGTACGTACGAGGGTGCGCGGGGGCTGTGTCGTGGCGGGGGCGGCGGTGCTGGCTGTCGCGGTGGGGTCGGGTCCGGCCGCGGGCGCCGACCCGTGGCGGCCGCGGCCGGGGAGCCTGTACATCTCCGACCTGCCCAGGACCGAGTCGTGGCGGGCCGCGCCGATCGCGCGGGGGTGGGGTGACTCGTACGACGAGTGCCTGGAGCGGTGGCCGGAGGGGCGGCCCGAGGTGAACGTGTGGCACCGGGACTTCACCACTGCGGAGACCGCCTTCGCCCAGCAGAAGGTGGTGGTCTTCGCCAGCGAGGCGGAGGCGGTCGCGTTCGCGGAGGTGACCCGGCGCAACTACGCCGGGTGCGCGAACCGGCCGCAGCCGCCCGGGGTGACCGCGACCGGCTTCGACCACGGGGTGGTGGACGTGGAGGAGGGTGCCACCCTCCAGGGCATGCACACCTTCGACGCCGGCGCCCATGACCGCCCCGACTTCAACTACCTGTGGGGTGTGGGCCGCGACGGGGACACCGTCACCCTGGTCCTGTGGTCGAGCTACTGGGGCGAGCCGCCCGTGGCCGCCTGGAGGAACACCCTGCGGACCGCGGTGGACAAGCTGTACTGAGGGCCGGGTGGGGGCGTGTTCGCGGCGGGGCGGGCGGGACCTGGACGCGGAGTCGATGTCCGCCTACGGTGCGCGGGCCGGTTTCTGGCGGATCCGCCGCACGCCGGCGGCGCACGGTGGGCGCGTGACAGCGCGCGCCTCCCCCGTCCGGGCTCCCCTCCCGGCCCCATCCGGGCCCCGTCCGCCCGCCCCCGGCATGGCGGACGGGGCCCCCGGCGGCGCGCGGCGGATGCTGGGGGCCGACTCCGAGACCTGTCGACCCTGCAGGAGGGGCCCATGACCGACCCCAGCCCCCGCGAAGAGCGCAGGCCCGCGGCCGCGGGGGCGGGCGACGACACCGCCGGCCAGGCCGGGGTCATCGGCATCGGGCTCGCCGCCGTCCTGGCGTTCGCGCTCGCGCAGGGCTCCTGGCAGTGGTTCGCCACCTATATCGGGGTGACGCTCTTCGCGGTGGTCTTCGCCTTCCAGGTCCGGCCGGCGTGGAGGCCCGGCGTCCGGTCGGCGTACATGCGCGCGCTGGTCGCGTACGCGCTGGTCGTCGGCCTGTGCGTGGCGATTGCTGTGGCCCCCATGCTGCAGCGCTGGGAGTGGCTGTTTCCCGTGCCGGGCGCCCGCAGCGGCTGCGAGGAGATCGGCCGGTACGAGGCCCTGCGCACCAGGGCCGCGCCGGCGTACGTGCGGGAGAGCAGGCGGGACCAGGCCGTCGCCGACTGCCTGGCGTCGACGACGACCCTGTGGCTGCCCCTGTACGGGGCCGGGGCGGCCGTCCTGGTGGGCGCGGGCGCGTGGTACCGCGACCGGAACCGGGCCGGGCGGCGCACCGGGGCCGGCTCCGGGCCGCAGGGGCCTGCGGCCACGGGAGCGGGACCGGCCGGGGCGGTGTAGCCGCACGCCCCGGCCTCCCGCGCCGGGTGGTCAGTCGGCCAGGGGGACCGCGACGTCGCAGGCCGGGTCGGCCGGGCCGATCTCGGACCAGTCGGTGAAGTAGACCTCGCGGGGGGCCGCGGCGGTCGTGCGGGACGCGCGCTGCGCCCAGGCGTAGACCGCGTCGTAGGCGGAGAGGATCTGCGGGTAGGCCACCTGTGCCTTGGTCAGGCGGGTGTAGGCCTGCGTGTGGGCCGGTTCGGTGCGGCAGGCCGCCGGGAGCCGGCCGGCGTGGGCGGGGTCCACCGGGACGCAGAGCTCCACGGGGCCGTCGCCGTCCTCGGTGACATCCCCGTGGTAGACGACGAACGGGTGGCCGAGGACGCCGCCGTGCGCCTGTGCCACCGGGAGCAGCCGGCCCAGGGCGGCGGGGATCCAGTGGGGCAGTTCCTCCGGGGTGATGTGCCGCTGTTCGGTGAGGACCAGTTGCTCCGGCACCTCGCGCAGGCGAATCTCGTACATGTCCAAAATCCCTTCGTCTCCGAGCAGGTGGATGCGGAGGTGCGCCGCCAGCTCGCGGCGGGCCGCGTGACGGCGCTCGACGTCGTCCCAGTACGCGGCCACCAGCCGGGCCGCCTCCGGCGCCGGGGCGGCCAGGACCTGGCCGATGTCGGCCAGCGGCATGTCCAGGCCGCGCAGCCGCACGATGAGCCGGGCGGCGGCGAGCCGGTCCTGCCGGTAGTAGCGGTAGCCGGTGGCGGGATCGACGTGGTCGGGCGGCAGCAGGCCGTGGCGGTCGTACAGGCGCAGGGCCTTGTGCGACAGCCGTGCCCGGCGGGCGAACGCGCCGATGCTGAGCAGTGCTTCTTCC
Source organism: Streptomyces sp. NPDC060232 (assembly GCF_042726555.1). NCBI lineage: Bacteria > Bacillati > Actinomycetota > Actinomycetes > Kitasatosporales > Streptomycetaceae > Streptomyces > Streptomyces sp. NPDC060232. The sequence goes on from NZ_JBHXAG010000022.1 coordinate 114,362, forward strand.
TCCATGACCGCTACCCTCCCCTCTCCCCCAGGGTCAAGGTCAACCGGCCGGGCTCAGCGCTCGCCGGCCTGCGGGTGCAGGGGGCGCGGCAGCGGGAGGGGCTCGCCGGGCGGGGTGGGGAGGAAGTCGCGGGCGGGGGTGCGGACTTCGTCCCCGGCGGGGTCGGCGGCCAGGGCGCCGGCCCGGTCGGCGGGCGGGCGGTGGGCGGCGGCGTCGAGCTCGCCGACGCGGTGGCCGATGGCCGTGAGGGTGCGCGGGTGTCCGGGGCCGAAGGTCTCGCGTTCGGTGAGTTCTTGGGGGGTGCGGCAGGCGAACTCGGCCCCCTCGGCGGCGGTTTGTGCCGTCAGGCGGCGCCCGCCCCGCCCGCCCCGCCCGGCCCGCTGATCGGGGGCGGGTGGTGGTGGCCGGAACGTGCTGCGGGGAACGCCGCGGGGAGGTCGGGGCGGGTACGCGGGGCCTGCGGGCGGACCTGCGGGGCCCGGCCGGGACGGGGCTGCCTGGGCGGGGCTGCCGGGGTAGGGCTGCCAGGGCGGGGCGGGATACGGGCGGGCGCAGCAGGCGGGTGAGGGCGTGTTCGAAGGGCATGACGTCCACTCCCGCGGCGCAGGCGGTCCCGTTCTCCCGCATCAGGGTCCGTACCGCGGCCCTGGTGTTCTGCGGTGACGGGGTCGCCCTCGTCCGCCGCGACCGCGCCGGCTCCATCCACTACGGCCCGCCCGGCGGGTACGGGGAGGACGGCGAGGACCTCACCTGCGCCCTGCGCCGGGAGCTCGCCGAGGAACTCGGCCTGGACGTCGGCCTCGCCGAGGGCGGCGACCTGCTGTGGGTGATCGACCAGCGCGCCACCCGCCCCGGCCCCACGCCGCCCCCGCGGGGGCGGCGTCTGATCCGCCGCCTGCACATCGCGTCCGAGCCTTCGCGACACCCTCGCCACGGAGGATCGGGCCGAACAGCCCGACGGACGCCATGAGTCGGCGGGATCGAGTGGATCGACTACCGCGAGAGCGCCGGGCTGCCGCCCTTCCCGCCCATCGGTACCGCTCTCGCCGCGCTGCCCGGCCCCCGCGCGGTCACGGCCGGCGCCGCCCTGGCGACCGCCACCGACGCCGACTGCACCTGGGGGTGAGGCCCGGCGCAGCCAGGCGGGCGGCGGCCCGGCGCCGTCCCCTCCGCGGGGTCAGGAGGTGCGGCGGGGTCAGGAGGCGCGGCGGGGGCGGGCGGTGCGGTGCGGACGGCGCCGGGCGGCCGGGGCCTCCGGGGCGGCCTGCGGTGAGGAGAACCCGCCCGCGACGGGCAGCGGGGCCGCCGCCGGCGCGGTGGCCGGCGCAGGGACCGCGGACGGGGCCTGGCGGCCCTGGGACTGGGGCTGGGGCTGGGACCGGCCGAGGATGGCGGTGTGCGGGATGAGCGGTGCGCAGGACTGGCAGATCTCGGCGAGTGTCCAGACCTGTCCCACGGCCGGGTTGTGGACCAGGACCAGGAGGGTGGAGCCGGTGCAGTGGGTGCGGGTCTCGTGGAGCGCGCACTGCGCGGCCCGGCAGGCGCACGAGGTGTCGGGGCGGACGGTGGCCAGCCGTGCGTGGGCCCTGACGTGCTCGGCGGCGAACCGCTTCAGGGCCGCGGTGTCCTTCGAACGGGGCGGCATACGGCAGGCTTCGGTGCTGCAGGAGACGGAGGCGCTGTGATCGGCGTGGCCGGTGAGCCGGACCGTCCAGGTCCGGCCGGGCACGCGTGATCCGGGCATGAGGGTCAAGTCGGGGTCCGATCGTCGTGTTTCAGGTGGGTCGGTCGCGGTCGGTCGCGGTCGTCGCACCGACGCGACGCGAGGCTGATCGCGGCGGGGTGGACCCCGCGGGCTGTCGTCCCGGGACGGCGTCTCGCGGTTGCGGCGGCGCCGGGCCACGGAGAAACGGACATCGCGCGGCCTCGGACGTGGGGACTTTGTCGCACGCGCCCGCAGGCTGTGTCAATGCCCCGCGCCTGGTCAAACGGGCGGACGGCCGGGTCGGGTCAGCTGGTGGGGCGGGTGAACCGTACCGGGACTCCCGGGGAGTACAGCACGCTGGCCGGGGGGCCGGCGGGCGCGGGCAGGCCGGCGGCAACCATCAGGTCCTCGTCGCAGCGCAGGAGTTCGGCGCGGTGCAGCGGCCAGCGCGGGTGGCTGTTGGGCAGGTACAGCAGCCGCCCGGAGAAGTCGCTGTGCAGGCCCCAGCGGGCGGTCAGGAAATGTTCGAGGGCGGTCGGCTCCTCGACCGGTGCGCCGGTCCGTACGGTGAGGGTGCTGTGCGCGCCGCGCGGTCCGGGCCAGCGCCGGCGGCTGGTGTAGGTGAGGGTGGGGCCGTCGCGGCGGACGGACATCCGCGACCACTGGTACGGGAGGCGGAAGACGGTCCGGGCGGCGAGGACCGGGATCAGGCGGGAGGCGTCGAGGGAACGGAAGACCACGCCGCGGCGGCCGCGGTCGTCGACCGAGTAGAGGCGGACGTTGGTCTCGGGGAAGGAGCCCAGGTAGGGGATGCCGGGGAGGCGGAGCCATCCGACGCGGTGCATGCGGAACGCCACGAGGCCGACGTAGGTGATGCCGTCCAGGGTGTCCGGGGTGGTGCCGGCCGGCAGCAGCGGGGCGACGTCGGCGGGGTCGGCGGGCCAGTGCAGGAAGGTCAGGTCGAGCCAGGACTGCGTGAGCAGGGGCCGGTCCACCCCGGGGTGGTGCGGCGCATCGGCCGTTATCGGCCCGGCGGGCACGGGCTCGGCGGGCGCGGGCACGGGCTCGGGCTCGGCGGGCGGCGTGTGCTGCATCGGGTCAGTATCCCGCAGGGTCCCCCGCGCCGGCCCCGCCGCGGGCGGGCGGGCGCGGTAGGCCGGCGGCGGGCCGCGGCGTACGGCCGGCGGCGTGGCCGAACTCGACGCGGCGCGCGCTGCGAACCGGACCTGGCCCGGGGCCCTGAACCAGCGCTGCGGACAGGCGGATGGTCCGGGGCGACCGGTGCAGGGTTCCCCCGGGCCGGGCACCCCGGGGGGTGCCTCCCTGTCTTTCGTCGAGGTCTTTCGTCGAGGCATCCCTGTCGGGTTTGGGGTGGTCCGGGGTTGCTGGGGTTACGCGGCGAGCTCGACGTCCTTCGGTGTCGGGGATTCGTACAAGGCGCCGTCGCGGAGCATGCAGACGTGGGTGTGCATCGTCGCCTCCGGGTGCTCGCGCCGGAGTGTTCCGGCGGCCTCCGACTCCCGGGGCGTACTGGTCGGCGCGAAGCGCGGGGTGCTGGCGTAGAGGTTGCGGCCCTTACCCGTGCCGGCGCTCCAGCGGGGCCTTGGAGTCGTCGTAGCCCGACTGGGCGGTCTCCGGCAGGGCGTCGGGCACCTTGCGGGCCATCACCACCCTGCCCGCCGCCATCCGCATGTTCCGCGCCGCGGCCGCCTCGAACAGTGCGTCCACCGGTTCCGGATACACCGCGCAGAACACCAGGGCGTCTTCGTCGCGTTGCGCAGCAGCTCTTCGCGGAACGACGACGTGGCCTGCCGCGCGTATCCGGCCTCGGAGAACCGCTGCTCCTCGACGAAGGTGTAGTGGTTCAGCCAGTCGATCAGCTGCGAGCCGACGGCCACGATGATCCCTGTCTGCAGGTAGTGGATGTGCGTGGCGATGAATCCGGCCTCCGCGGTCACGGCGAGGGACTGCGGGCGGGGCAGGCCCGGCGGTGGCGTCGTTCCTCCCGCCCCGCACTGCGCGGAGCACCCGGACGGAGCGGGGGGCGGGAGTGGCTGGGGGCTGGGCGGGGTGCGGTCCCCGTCGCAGCCATGAGGGCCAGGACCGCACCCCGCACCCGGCACCTACCCGGCGCCGCCCGGCCGACACCCGCCGCCCGGGCGGGGCGGAGCCGGGCGCGGTGAGCCCGGTCCGAGCCTGTGGCGGGCCCTGGTACGGACATGCGGCAGCACCTCGCGGAGGTTGTCTCTGCGAGGTGCTGCACTCGACCCTTGGTCGCTGGTCACTGGGTCGCTGGTCAGCCCTGGGTGCCGCCCTGGGTGTTACCCGCGCCACCACCCTGAGTACCGCCCTGGGTGTTACCCGCGCCACCACCCTGAGTACCGCCCTGGGTGTTACCCGCGCCACCACCCTGAGTACCGCCCTGGGTGTTACCCGCGCCG